>JAGMES010000039.1 GCA_023128035.1 Halanaerobiales bacterium
GGAGTCTTTCTGCATTTCATCAATTAATCTTTTTTAAAATTACTTCTCTTAAAGTTCTGTATAAATTGCACCAACGAAAAGATAGTCTCTTCATCTAAATCATTTAATTCCTTAAAAAGCTGCTTTTTACTCTCAGTCATATTTAAGATGATTTGCTTTGACAGATCATCGTCAACTAAAAGCGCATCAGAATCTTTCGGAATATGACCAGCCTTTATCATCAGCTCAAAATATCCAACACCAAGATGAGGAGCCAGCTTTTGAAGAATATCAGGTTGTGGAGTTTTTCGACTACCTTCTTCAAGTCTGGAGATATAAGACGCGCTCACACCAGATTTGTTTGCCAATGCAGATGTTTTTATGTTCCGTGATTCTCGCAGTTTTTTAAGATAGGTTCCAAAATTAGAGTCATTATCCATACAAACACCTCGCTTTGAATAAACTTTTCATTACCTAAGTCAAATTATATTATAACTATTATCAAAAGTCAAATGTTTTCTATAATAGTAGTAAAAATTTTAAATTTAAAAAGGATTATAAAAATATTAACCAGAATACTACAGAGAGACATCGTTGTGAGAGAAAGAATTTATGAAAGGAGTTTGAATAATGAATTATATAAGCTTTGATGATTATAGTAAAGAAAATGTCAATTTAGCAATTGAACATTATGGTTGCAGTGAAGGAAGAGGGTATGGAGATTTTTCTATAGTAAAAATTATTCCAGATAAAAGATGGATGATGATTGACAGTGGGTCAAAAACTAATAGTGATAAAAGTTTTTTTAAGACATATTTCAATGTATTACCTAAAGATAATGAAAATGGTTTTGTGTTATACACCCATTGGCATAATGATCATTATGGTGGATCAATACAAAATTTAAATTTTAAACTTTGTTATGGCTTAAAATCGGATGCTGTTACAAAGACGCGGAAAGGTGTAATAAATGCAGTAAATGGTATTGTAGATATTGATGATAAAGATGTATTTATAAACAAAGATTTAGAAATGTTCAATAAAAATAATTTAAAGATAACTATAGCCACTCCCAATTTGACAGAGAACCATTACAATGATGAAAATCACCTCAGTTTGATGCCCATTATTGAATACGGCGATTTCAAGTATTTAGGACTTGCGGATATCACGAAAGAGACTTTTCCAGCAAAACTACTGGGTAAGAAATATAAAGTTATTAGACTACCTCATCACGGGAGTTATGGTAATATTATGCGTAATATAAAACTTAAAAATTATATTTTTAAAGAAAAACCGCACTGTATAATAAGTGGCTTAGGTGGCGATTATGTAACCAGTACAATACAAGAACTAATTAACAATAAAGTAGAAGTCACAGTCCTCACTGGTGATGAAGGTCGAAAAGCATCTGTGATTAAAAGCTACCAGAAAAAGTGGTATAATACAGGACTTTTTACTCTTAGTACTTATATTCGTTTAGAAATTGATAGTAATGGAAATTGTAATGTAGTTCGAGATAAGAAATTAGCTTTACCATCATATTATGGGGGTTTAAAAGATTTTTAGAGTAATAAGGGAAAGAATCTTTTTTTAAAAATCTAAAAACTGCTCAAAGCTATCATTCTTTGAGTTGTAGGGAGGGACATATAATGAATATAAAAGAACTCTATAACATAATAGTTGCTGGATGGAATGAAGAAGAACAAACTTTTGTGATTAAAGCAAATGAATTTTCTGGAACACCTATTAATAAAATTATCTCTGAACATTTTCCGGAGGGAAAAGTTACTTTAAAAAATTCAGCCAAACCTATTTTAGAAAATACTACAGTACAAATTAAGGGTTTGATTACAACTTTTTTGAATATATCAGATGTATCGGTTGTTGCTAAATTTTGGATTGATGAGCTACAAATTCCACAATGTCAGATAAATTTTAGCATAAGTAAATCTGATTATAAGTTGTCAGATAGCTTTACTGTACTACAGGATTCACCTGTGGATAGTTTTATATACGAAGAGGTTATATTTACTCTGGAAACTATTCCTTCAAAGCTAGAAGATGAGAATAAGGAATTGCAAAAGAAGTATTCCAATTTCTTTTATAAACCTGAATATGAATCACAGGTCATTACTGGCTTACGTTTTCAAGGGATGATCAAATTACCTGAAATGCTTGAGTGGATCAAGCTCTTCATAAATGAAGATCGCTTTACAATTAAAGGTGCAATAGATCTATTAGAAGGAGTGCCTCGGTTTTCACTAAATTCAGAGAGCTTTGAGGCTATTCAATTAGGACATCTGCAATTGCCTTTCAAGCTACAGATATTGAGTCTATTTAAAATTTTCGAAGATGAAGAAAATATTGAAGTTCAGCCAGAAACATTATATCGCTTTATTTCTACACTCCAATATACCTATGAAGAAGTTAAAATTTCTATACCTCTACATTCAGATTTTTATAGTATAAATCCATATAATGTTATACTTGAAACCGATACACGAGGAGTTTCCAGCTTGCATTAGAAAAATTCTCTCACTTGTTATGTGATCTACCATTGTTAGACTGGATTCCTAAAGGGGATTTCCCATCATTAGATGCTATTTTGTTGGACAATTTTTCTTTGATAGCTTCCGTTGATAAGCTAAAATTGGATGAGATAAGCTGTACGTTTGCTCTAAACGATAAATACGCAGAATTTAAACTTATTCCCGAATTAATTAGTATAAGTGATTTAAAAATATCTTTTGCGATTTCAGATCCTTTAGGTTCAAAAGAGGTCAAAGCGGAAATAGATGGAATCGCTAAGATCGAAAGAACATCTTCAAACAGTGATTTGATGGTAAAACTTTCTGCTCTTCAAACAGATTTAGAATTTTCCATTGAGTTAGGAAGAAATAGTAGTATAAATATCACTGAACTATTAAAATCCTTAATTGAGTATCCGATTCCTATAGAGACTCCCGATATTGAATGCAGTGAATTGTATATAAATGGCAGTACTAAACCGACAAAGTTTACTTTTAATAGTACTTTTAAAAGTGATCTGACAATTCCATTCCTATTTGTTGACATAAAAGAGTTAAGATTATATTTTGAATATGAAAAACAAAAGGAAGAAGGATCAGTTTCAAAAGAAACCATTCATTTGTCTGGAAAAGTATCTTTCTTTGACAAGATTGATGTTTTCTTGTTAGCAGAAGTAAATGAAAAGGGTTGGAGATTTGAAGGTTCTTTCACAACTGTTGCAGATGAGTCATTAAAAATTACTGACTTTTTGCCTCAAGAGATCAAGATTCCTGAAGAAATTGTTAGTATTAGAGTCAAGAGTGGAAAAATTATTATCGATACTGGTAAAAAATCTTTGGATATAGAAGTTCAAACAGACTCACATATCTCATTTGGCGAACTTGGTAAACTAGAAAACAAATCATTTTCATTGCATTTCGAAGAGTTAAATGAAAATAGTTATAAATGGGAAATAAAATCTCAAGGAGCAATTAAACTTTTGGAGATAGAAGATAATGGACAGAAAAAACCTTTAATCGATATTGGTGGAACTTTACAGATTGAAGGAGAGAAAGAACAATTTAAAATTAATTTTATTGCTGATGAAGGAAGTGGAGTAATCAGAGACATTCCTATACTTATCCCCTACACAATAGAAGATGGTGAAATAGATTGGTCATCAATGGAATTTCAAGTTAGCAAACTTGAAATAGAGAAAAAGAGTGGATGGCATTTTGGTTCTGACTTTAAGTTAAAATTTACAAAAATTCCAGATGTTATTGGTAACCTGCTTCCCGAGGATGGTATTGAAGTAAGATTAAGTATTGATACAACTAAAGGAGCAGATATTGCTCTCAAAAAAGATGTATTAGACATAGCTATTCCATCTATCAAAATACCCCCAGTTGGTGATTTACCAGAGTTTGATTTAGGTCAAGCCCGAATTACCTTTGGTGATCTAAAAATTGCTTTGAACAATAAATTTGCATCTGTGGAGTCAGGAGTAAAATTTTATTTACCTACAAGATTAAATTATCTCTTTGGTGAAGACCAGAGTACAAAACAGCCAAAAATTATTATTTTTGATACTTATCAGCCAGATCATCCTAAGGAAAGTAACTATTTAGGCATGAAATTTTTCGGCAAAGTAACGGCAAGTGGTGATTTAGATGTAGGTTTCACACTTAATCAGATACCCATTGCTGCAATTACATCTGAAACTGATGAACAAAAAAGAGAATATTGGGCTATTAATTTGGGTTCAAAAGAGCAATCTGCTAAATATGGCTCTATATGGATAGAAAAACCTGAATTTGAGCTAGATTTCAAAAAAGGTGGTTTCAAAGGAAAAGGTGGCTTTATCATCAAAAAAGATCCAACTATTCCATTGGATTTACTAAAACAATTGCTAATTTATGCAAATCAGGAGCAAGCGGCAAAAACTTTACCAGAAGGTATTACAATACCTTTTACGAATCCACCTCAATTTATCGAAGATGGTAAATTAAATGTACCAAAAATCAATGAGTTTTTTGGAAATAATATTCCTGGATCAATAATCGACATATTGAACCAAATTGCATCATTTGTCAATAAATTGCCAAATTCATTTTTAGAATATATGGATCTTAGAGTTCCAGCAGAGTTACATTTTGATATTACAATAACGCCTGATGGAGGAATAGATGTATCTCTTACATCAGAGCCTGGTCTAAAAATGCTGTTTCTAACCCCACCGTCACCATTAATTACAGGTATTGTACTTAGACAATTTTCTTTTGGAGAAATGTTTGCTGGGCAATTGTTTAAACTCAGAATTGATGCAGATATTGATATAATGGATATTGAAATGCTTGCTGGTAGTTTGATAATGGATGAAAGTCTTTACGATTATTTCGGAAATCCAAAGGAATACAAACGGAGAATCGAATTGCACAAATTATTAACGATAATCTTTTATCAGGCAGGATTTCCTATACCAATTCCACTCTTCTTTGATAAAATTGGAATCGATTATTATGGAATTGGAGATATAACCTGCAAATCTTCATTTGAATTAAAGGAGCCTAGTTTTAATGTTGAAGAAATTGGCAGTATGTTGACTGATTTTGTAAGATTTATTACTGATCCAAAATATCATTTTGATCCTAAGAAAGTCTATGAGGATTTTAATCTCAAATTTAATATTGGGCCAAATTATATTCAAACTGGTAAATTACTTGGAAGTGAAGTATATGGTTTAAAAGATGGATTAGAACTTCCTTCGTTGTATGAAGTAATAGCATACATGTTGAATGGAGCTAAATTCTTTGATATTCAGGATTTTGTGAAAGCTATCGATCTAAAATATCGAGTTGGTTCTGGTAAATATATTTCCAACTTTGTCTGTTTGTCAATGTCAGCAGATTGGATGATAACTACTCCACAAGAATTTATCGCTGAGAATGGTTATTCAAGATTACAACTTGATGCTCCTCAAGCTCAAAAGTTTATGGAAATACTTCCTAAAAAAGAAGATTCTACTCCAATAACAGAGAAAGATAAGGGCTTGATTATATTTATGAAGGGTAAATGGGAAACTGCTTTTAGTAGTATGGATGCTGCTTTTGGTTTTATGGCGGTAAACAAAAATAGATTTAATACAGGTTTTTATCTAAATGGTTATGTTGCTAATCTCTATTATATCGATTTAATTGCTACTGTTAAAATTAACACTCCAGATGTACCTTTTAAATTATATGGGCATGATAGAACTCAACTAAACATACTTGGTCTTCCGATTTTTACAGGGGAAACAACTTTAAGTATAGATAAAAATCATTTTCGAATTGATGGAACTTTTTCACTTCTTGATGCTGATAATTTAATATATTTTAGGTCAACGGATAATATGGGAGGAAAACTGGGTCAAAATAGTTTCGAACTTAGTGGAGGAGTTGAAGCAGGTTTCTTAATCTTTACTGGAACTGGAAGTTTAAGTGTATCCAGTCAGGGAATTGATGGAAAGATTAGGATACTCGATCGGGAAACATCACTAAGATTTATTCAGAGAGGAGATTCTTTGGAAGTTGGAGGAAGTATTCCTTTAGGTTGGACAAACTATTCTTTATCTGCAGTACTTACCCCGTCTACGAACAGTTTATTTGTGAATTTAAAAAGCGAAACTATAGGTTTAATAAGTTTGAATATTATATATCGAATGACTTTAAATTCCAGCAGACAAGGAGCTAGAGGAGAGTTACATTTATACATATTAGAATTTATTAATCCGAACCCAATCTTAAATGGTCACGTATCAATTTATAATGATGGTTTTTCGGCAAATGGTCACTTTAAATTACTTCCAGATAACTCTCCATTTAATTTAGAAGGAGAAATCGGAGGAGAGATTAATGGTTATGGATTTAATTTAGGTGGTTTTATAAACCTATCAATTTTAGGAATATCAGCGATTGGCTGCAAAATAAATATAGGTATTTCAGGAATTAGTGGAAGTTTTAGCTATCTAGGTGGAGATTATACTTTTGGTGTTGAAGTTTATAACAACAAATTATATGTTTATGGTAAATATGTATTTCTGGGTAAAGAACACAATTTCTACATTGATGATGTATTTCCCTACCTACATCTTGAGTGTAAACCACCTTTTGCAAATCAGGTTCAATTTGTTCAATCTATTACAGATTGTCCTTATAGATATGCTACTGCACTACTGGATGAGCAATACTCGAAACTTGTAGAGAACTCTTTAATTAACAAAAACATTACTGTCGCCAATGAAGAATTGTTACCTATCTTTGAAAATGAGATTTTAGGTTTATATAATTTATCTATTCATGTATATTCTGATGACGAAGATAATATCAAATATCAGATGATTACATCTAGAATGACAGAACAAGAAGACTTTTTCACAGAGCTAAAAGCAACAATTCAGGAAGGGCTTGCAAAAAATGAAATGGATTATGATTTAAATATCTCTGATGCAAAAGGGATCTTTGAAAATTCAAATAAGAATGATGGAGTTGCAAGAGTTATAATTCATTTACCTCATGAAAGTAGCTTAGAACTTCAAAAGATGGAAGTTGATTTTGATTATAATGATCCTGGCAAATTCTATTTTTCCATAATCTCAAAAGTGTATAAATGTTTAAAAAATAAGTAGATAGATTTGAGATCCGGTGATATATACTTGGATGAACCCTATCAGTTTTTTTGAACTGATCAGGGTTTTTCTTTTTTTAGCAAATGAAATAAATAATATTAAAAAAGTGTGTCTAGATGGAAAGGGCGATATAATCATTTTCAGAAAGGTTCAATTTATTGCATCCAAATGTATGTGCTTTTGAAGTTCATGGTGCTATTCGATCAAAGTGGTCTAAATTAGGATGGGAATTCCAGAAACATGTTCAGTCTATTTTTATCAACATTCTAATCTGGATGGTCGTTATTTGCGTGTAACTGGTAGGAAGAATGGTGGTTAGGTTAATATTTCTTATGTAGGATACAGGTTAAATGATCGAATTTCCAGTATCAGGTTGTGCAACATGGACGAGCTTCAGTTGTAATTACCCCTGAAGAACTAGTTGAACTAGCTGGAAACCAAATTAATAAAGTGAGCCTCTCCGGTCTTAAGTGGAAGGGTTCTCCATCAGTGAAACTGATTTCTGGTAAACGTTTAATCAAAATCAGAGTAAAAGGTGTAGTAGAACAGACATGGCCAGATACAGTCGTAAAAATTGATATTTACTTCCGGCCATATGTTGCTGGAGAACATAAAGTAAAAGTTAGTTATCATAGTTGGTGGGCAGAATCCGACGGATCAGCTTTTGGATATGCGAACTCAACAATTCTTGGCGAGATAAGAAAATATTTTGAAAATCACGGATCATCTTTAGCTGATAGTATCAATGAAGTATTAGAAGAACAACTCGCTCGACTAGATGATATTACTGCATTTGCGAAAAATGATATAAACATTCGTCGTGTTAATGTCTTACCAGAAGGTTTAGAGGTAGTTCTTTCAGATACAGAAATAGGGGTAAGTTTATGAAAGTGGCCAATGTTGATGGAGTAAGTTATGATCGACCAGAAATTGAGGTGTCGCGTGGAGAAGTGTAGGATTAGCAAGATTTGAATGGATATTTATTATAGTAGAAAATAAGCACCTAAGCAGGTGTTTATTTTTTTTGTATCTTTCAATTATATTATATTCAATCCACTTTTTTAATAGGTTTAATTTGGAAAGGAGTTTCTATAAGGATATAGAA
Organism: Halanaerobiales bacterium; assembly: GCA_023128035.1. The sequence continues at coordinate 8,262 of JAGMES010000039.1, forward strand.
AAATATAGCAGTTGGTATGACCCTCTACAAAGTTATTAATTTATCAAATGATTAAATAAAATAATATACTATATTATACTATTTTTTAGAGGGGTGGTCATAAATGAAGTGTCCAATGTTATTAATACCATATATAATCAAGCCTGGGGATAATATTTATAAATTAGCGAGACAATTTAATACTACTGTTGATGCGATTCTAGCTGTAAATCCATATTATTTTTTTATTTGGCAGCAAATATATATTCCAATTCCGCAACCAATAAAACCTCACAAAAAAAAATTATGTAACGCAGCAACAGATACAGCCATTACATTTAATGAGAAAATATATTCACCTGATATTTTAAAGAATAATTATTCAATAAGAAAAATTCAAAGAAAAGTAGAAACTTTGAAGTATGGATGGGTAGACTTTGCTATATGGGTTTTTACAGCTGATGTAGAAGTAAAGGTTTCATTGGATGGATTGGTTAGCGCTCAAGTTATCAATGTACAAAGAAAGTTTGATTCGGCTTGGGCCAGTATGAATTTTAAGCCCTTAATAACTTCAATAAAACGACATGATGATAGTATCGCAGTAAATGTTAAAGTTAAGTTTGAAGGTGTTGGTAATAAATGGTCTGTACCAATAATCTATCTCGGCCAGGAAGAAAAGTACAAATGGGGACCTAAATCTGATACGGTTACAACATTTGAAAGAAATTATACCTTTTATTTTGAGGATATTAAAGATATGGACGATTTTAAAAAACAAGAGACAGAGACTGACTATGACGGAGCTGAATATGATGAACCAACTACAATTGACAGCACATATGCAATAGAATTATTACCTCTTACATCTACAAACTTAAGTACGTCTGGAAAGTGTAAGCTTCAAATATCCGTAATCAAGACTGATTTTACTACTCAACTTACCCTGTCTGCTGCAGGTGTAAAGGTAGTACTAAAAATAAATCCAAAACTTGGATTGCTTTCAGCTACAAAGGTTGTAACAGATGACCAAGGTAAAGCAATTGTGTACTACACATCTCCCACTCAAGATGAAATGGATAAATTAGATAAGAAAGAAATAGAAGTTCTTATTCAAGCCAAGGAAAACATGACTGCAAACATGGATAGTGTAGTAATGCATGTGCGTAGTGAAAAAAAGGATCTATCTGCAATGGCTGATCATGATATCATGCCTTCTCACAAGCGGTATCATAATAAAATAACTATTAAGTTTAATACAGTAAGCAAGCCAGAAGGTAGTGGATATGATGCAGTTATTAAAACCTCACTATCTTCAGGATTACTTTTTAAATCAATAACCGATGAGGTAGGTACTAGGGAGCTTAATATCAAACTATGGCCGGGTGTTGAAGAATATTGCTATTATAGATGGTATGGTGACACGAAGCTTAGTGAGGCACAGGAAGAAATCGTAACAGTTAGTATTCCTGAGGTAGAAAATCAAAAAGTAGAGATCAATATCTCAGTTGGTATCAATCTAGAGTTAAGTGAGTTAGAACCGGTATGGAAGGGAGACTTTATTTCTGGAGTGTATCATCCATATAATGTATTGATAAGAGATGGGTTTCATCCTAGCAGAGATTTGAATCAATTATTTAAAGTATTTAACATTTCACCATCTGTCAAGGTTGAGCAGTTAGAGTATAAGCCTATTGGCTTTAGCGATTTCGATTCGGATGTGGAGGATATATTTTCACGCATTATTTCACATATAGAGGGCGCTTTTATCCCTACTGGAGCATATATGAATGGACTTATTAAAGCAAGGGTGAAGGGACGGCTTGACGAAGATTTATGGGTTTTGGTTGATGATTTTTGGAAAGTAGCAGATCCAGAGAGATATTGGCCTGGTGTAACTCCTTCAAACAGAGGAACATACCGTTTCAAGTTTATACTTAAGTGGGACTATGACGCAAAGCCTGATGATAATTCTAAAGAAACTGGAAGCTTAACAGTGAAAGAAATTCCTCCTGAAAAGGAAGTTTTCTATACAGCAATAATACCTACTTTACGAGCATACATATCTACTTTTACAAATTTGGGAATAGCAGATACAGTACTAGAAATTTCATTGAAAATTCGTGAAGGAAAAATAAAAGATGCCATGTTTGATATTGCAAAAAGCATGGCTTCAAGGTTTACGGGTAAATGGGCGGAAAAAAAGCTTAAAATTATTCTAAATAAACGTTATATTGAGCTGGCTAAGAAGGCTGCAAAAGAAGACCTTGGGCCTGAGCAAATACAAAAAAATATAAAAAGGGCATATTTTAATATATTTCCTAAATTTTCAGGCACACTTACAGGATTTCTTGTTGGAAAGGTTAAGGATTATGTTTTTGACTTCTTGAGTGGAAGAAAACAAGAAATCTTAGAACAATGGAGTTTACAAGATCCATGGGAATTATTCTATTCATTCGTAAAAGGATATGATGAATTTGGATTTGTAGTAATATGTAAGGTGGGTATTAAATCTGTAAAGGCATATAATGTTCAAGGACAGGAGCTTAAAGAGGTACCGGATCAGGTTTTCGGTGGTGCTGAAGAAAATGAAGTCATGTATTATGATGACAATATTATTGGTATCCCATTTCCTCTCAACGGAAGTATCAATGTTGATATAGCTGGTTATGGTCAGCAGGGAATGGTTAAGGAGGCTTATGAAAAGCTTGGCAGACTGTATATAATCACCAGAACATGTGTTAAGGTATATAACTATCCTACTGGTGAATGGAGTACAACTTTGACTTTAGAAGGGGACGAAAAGCTTAGATTTGAAGGTATAGAACTGGAGAGAAGTCCTGACATTTCAATTGGCCCTGGAATATTTATTGACTTTGACAGGGTAAAGCGTGGAGATAGTGTTACAATAAAATTTACAGCGGGTGAAGATTACGGAAGACGAGCATGGATTGGAATAATACCCGAGGATATACTACATGGACCAGAAGGACTGAATGATGCTGCTGACATAACATATAAATATATTGGTAAAAAAACTTCCGGAACTCTAACATTGACAATTCCTGAAGATGCTCCTCTAGGAAAATATCAATTCAGAATGTTTCCAGCTGCTGTAGATAAGAAAGAAGAAGTAGCATATAGTAAAACCTTCCTTATTGAAAACTCAAGTATTCCTACAGAGTATATAATTGTTCATGGTATATGGGAGACGAACTTTGGAGACATGGTATTAATTCAAGATGATAATAGAGTATCAGGTTATTATACGTGGGATGGTGGGATAATAAGCGGCACAATGAAAAACAATGTATTAGTTGGCACTTGGGCAGAAGAACCAACATATGCATCTCCTATAGATGCAGGAAAAGTAGAGTTGATTTTTAGCGAGGACTCCTTTGTAGGAAAATGGGGATATGCAGTTGCAGAACCATCTTATATTTGGAAAGGCAAAAGAATTTCTAAAGGTATAGATAATAAATGTAATCGATATAGAATAAATCATTCATCTCCTGATTTACCTGTTATTGAAATAAATAATGATAAAGTAAAATATAATGAGGCATCAAAATATTATTACCTAAATAGCTGTTCGAGATCTATTACTTTTGTAATGAAAATAGATGAAAAAATAGTGGAAAAAAATATTCCAACGAATCCTGGTTATTCTTATACGGTATTGGTCAAAGGGAAATTGCCTAACGTTGAAATAGAACAAAGGACTGACAACCCTTTACCTGAAAAATCTGATGATAGGCCAGATATTGTATTCGATGTCAGTGGAAAATGGATTACAAATTGGGGAGATATGACATTAAAACAGTCTGGTAGAAATATTACAGGGTCTTATTCTATTCATGGGTTAAAAGATATTGGTAAACTATCGGGTGTTTTAAGTAATAATACTATAATAGGTACATGGAATGAAAAATCAATTTACAAATCTGTATCTGATAATGGTAAATTTAAATTTATCTTTAAAGATAAAAATTCTTTTATTGGATCATGGGGATATAACGAAAGTTATGGTAGTCTTGAAACAGGGTATCATTGGAACGGTAAACGCAAGAAAGAATAACTCCACAAATAATAAATTAATTATTGTTACTATTAAACTGAAATTCCCTCCATATTGAATGGAGGGAATTTGTTTTTGTTGAAGAAATATAATTTAAATGCTATAATGGAACACTAATAAATATTGCCTATGGAGGTTGAGTATGGAAAATAAAATTATTGTTCGCTATTTTTATGTACCAGTCTGTCCAGAATCATTTGCTACATTAAATCGCCTAAAGAAATTATTTTCCGATGATGAAAGGTTTCATTTTGAATCTTTTAATCTGATTGAAGATAATATTCAATCAAATTATCCATGGTTTCTAGAGGAAGAAGAAGTATTAAAAACCTGTGCAGGGTTAGGAGATAAGCCTCTTCTCTTTGTAAAGTTATTTATAAATGGTGAAGAGATCAAAGGTTTTCCACCATCACCAAAATGGTTGAAAGAGGTATTCGAAAAGCATGATTTGAATTGGATTCCTGAAAGGTATCCTTTTTCATACAGTGGAAGTGTAGAACGTATTAGATGGGATTGTGAAGAAGAAAAGTTTAGTGTAAATAGTTATACAGAGGGTAAACTTTTGGATGTTAGTTGTCTCTGTACAGTACATAACCCCTTTCTTGAACAGAAATCTTATTGTCAGTGTGATTGGGAAGATTTTGAGGGTTTAAAGAAAGAATTCATCGTATCTGCAATAAATAGAGAAGAAGTAGTTGGTTTAATAGGTTATTATAATGATGAACCAGCAGGTTTTATCGAAGCATTTTCATTACCACTAGCCGCGAAAATGGGTTTTCCTGTATCTTCATTAAACTCAAAAGGTCTTATGATAACCTGTCTTTCGATTCGTACAGAAGTGAAAGGATATGGACTTGCCTCACGGTTGGTGAGAGCTTTGGAAGATGAAGCAAGGGAGAAAGGCTATGAATCTGTTGAAGTTTTAGCTTTTCCTGATCATCATAACTGGCAACCACGTTCTTTTTATGAAAAGCTTGGGTTTGTGGAAGTTAGAGAAGTGGGGATTATGAGGAAGACTCTGTAAGGGAGTGGTTATATTTTGCTTAGATAGAGGTGAGTTATGAAAACAGAGAAGGTATTTTTGTATAGATGTTGAATTCAATTAATAATAAATTAGGAATATTATGTTGAGGAGGTGACGGTTTGGATAATGTAAATATACTGGATTTAATTACCTACGGTGAAAGCGAAGAAGTAGAATGTAAATTAGCAGATGGTGGTTTACCAAAAGATTTATGGGAAACTTACTCTGCTTTTGCAAATACAAGTGGTGGGGTTATTTTACTAGGAATTAAAGAAAAAAAAGGACAATTCGAAATTTTTGGAGTTAATAATCCTCAACGACTTCAGAAAGAATTTTGGGATACGTTAAATAATCCTCAGAAAGTTAATCTTAATATTTTAAAAAATGAAAATGTTGTAGTTTCGGACGTGAAAGGAAAGAAAATATTAAAAATTTTTATTCCTCGGGCATTTCGCGAACAACGTCCTATATACATTTCGTCTAATCCTTTTAATGGAACATATCGTAGGAATTATGAAGGAGATTATAAATGTACTACTGAAGAAGTGAAGAGAATGTTAGCAGATCAGTCTAACATATCTCAGGATAGCATAGTATTAGCCAATTATAGTTTAAAAGATATCAATATAGATTCTTTGAAAAGTTATAGAGAAAGGCTTTCTTCGCGTAAACCTAGTCATCCTTGGTTGGGATTAAATGATATAGAATTTTTAGATAATATCGGAGCTTGGGGACGAGATAGAGAAAGAAATCATCAAGGATTAACTGTTGCAGGCCTATTAATGTTTGGTAAAGAAAGGGTAATAACTGAAATTTTGCCGCATTATTTTTTGGATTATAGAGAGAAATTCACTGGTGATGAAAGATGGTCTAATCGTGTAATCTCTTCATCAGGAACATGGTCAGGAAACTTATATGATTTTTATTTTATGGTTATCAATAAATTGACTTCAAATTTAGACGTACCATTTAGAATGCAAGGTTTAATTCGTCAAGATGATACTCGCGTGCATGCTGCTTTAAGAGAAGCTTTGGTTAATGCTTTAGTTCATGCAGATTACAATGGTAAGATTAGTATTACTATAGAAAAGAACGAAAATTTTTTTAGGTTTACTAATCCAGGTGGTTTAAGGATGCCAGTTAGAACTGCTTTAAAAGGTGGAATCAGTGATCCAAGAAACCCAAATTTGTTTAAAATGTTTAATTTATTAGGTATAGGTGAAAGAGCAGGATCTGGTTTAGCAAATATTCAACTGGCTTGGAAAGAACAGCATTGGAGAACTCCAGAATTAGTTGAAGAATATCAACCTGATAGAACTATTTTAGTTTTGAGAACAATATCTTTGTTACCAACAGAAAGCCTAGAATTTTTTAGATCAGTTTTAGGAAATGTATTTTTTGAGTTATCTAATGATGAAATTCTTATATTAGTTACTGCTGAACAAGAATCTCAAGTAACTAATGCAAGGTTACAGGTAATTTTGGATGAACATTCTGCTGATATTAATAAAATACTTAACGGATTAGTAGATAAAAAGTTTCTAGTGACAGAAGGGCAACGTAAAGGTACAAGATATAAATTATCTCAGATTTTTGATAAAGAAAATATTTCGATAACAAACCTTTCAATTCAAGACAATAGTGAGATAAGTAATGGAGGTAACTCCGTAAGTAATCAAAAAGAACTTGAAAATATTTCTCTATTAGCACGCGAAAAAAGAAGATTAAATTCTAATGAGATGGAAGAAATAATATTAAAACTTTGTAGTATTAAACCGTTAAAACTTAAAGAGTTAGCTAAATTATTGTCAAGAAATTCTGATGGAATTCGCAATAATTATCTTAACAAATTAGAAAAAGAAGGTAAGCTTAAACTTAAATATCCAGGGCAGAAAAATTATCCTTTTCAGGCATATGAAACTGTAAAGTAGTTTAGTATTTTTTGAATTGATAGAATGGTTGAACTTAAAAAAACTTTTCTAAAGAACCGTTTCAGTATGAGGCGGTTCTTTTCAGGCATGAACAAAGTTCTTGTCAACAGTTTTTCTTTTATGATAAGATTAGAAATATGTTATGCTCTATCATTATTGAACAAGATATGTAAGAACATTATTCAGCATAGAGGTGAGTTATGGAGAATTGTAGAGTTTTCAAAAGCGATCTATATATTATTTTGCTATTATCACTAATTCTCATAGCAGGGTGTGTGATCTTACATTTTTCACTGGTCTATGGGTTTTTAGGCAGTATTATCATGGCATCTCTAATCCTGACGAAAAGAGGTTATTCTTTTCATGAGATTGGTAAAATGATCTTGGAAGGTATTATGGAATGTAAGACATTGTATCTCTTAATTTTACTAATTGGTGCTACTGTTTCTATTTGGCTTTCTTCTGGGGTTGTGCCGGTGATGATCTATTATGGTTTTCAATATATGAAAGGAATGAACTTTTTATTCTCAGCCTTTCTAATTACTTCAATTATGTCGGTATTTATGGGTACGGCAGTGGGGACAATTAGTACCATTGGAATCGCATTGTTAGGGATCGGTAAGGGGTTTGGGGTGCCAGATGAGGTGCTTTTGGGGACCATTGTTTCGGGAGCTTTTATTGCCGATAAAATTTCTCCCATCTCTGGACTCTTAAATCTTACCCTATCCACCACAAAAACGAAATATAAAAGTGTTGTGAAATCAATGCTTTACACTCTGGTTCCTGTATATTTGATTACATCTATGATCTATTATTTTATCGGAAGAGTGTACACAGGGAACGTTGATTTAAGTAACTTATTTAAGTATCAACAGGCGATTGTAAAAGGTTTTTATGTTTCTCCGTGGCTACTATTGCTACCACTGGGAGTAGTGTGTATGTCTGTTTTTGGAGTAAAGATTATCAAAACTATTTCCATGGGGCTAGTAGGAGGTATTCTGATTAGTAGCATACTTCAAAAGATGGCTATGGTAGATATTTTCCATGCTATATTTTTTGGATACCAAGGTGCAACAACATCTTCTGAATTAAACAGTATATTGTTTAGTGGCGGTATAAGTTCTATGCTAGAGGTACTATTGATCGTTATTGGAGCAATTTCTCTAAGTAGCATTTTAGAGAAGACAGGAATGGTAAAACCTTTAGTTAGTAGATCAACCTCGACGGTCAAGTCTAAAGGGGAATTAGTATTCAAGACTGGAATGATAAGTAGTATTTTAACTATTGTTACCTGTGATCAAACGGTAGGAATTATTTTACCTGGTCGTTTACTTAAGGAAAAATATGATGAGTTGGGAATAGGTCAAGAGCTTTTGGCAAGGACGATCTCAGATACTGGAACGATTATTGCACCACTATTTCCATGGAATGTAAATGCTTTAATCATAGGAATGATCACTGGGTTATCTGCAGTGGAATATGCACCTTATGCGGTGTTGTGTTATATTTTTCCGTTGGTGTCGGTTGTGGTTTCTTATTTAGTAAGCAAATTTACACCCGAGGTATTGCTTCATCCTAATTTGGATTGTTATGGCTCCTGAAGTTTGATCTCAGGAGTCTTTTTTTAGGTTTTATTATATTTATGGAAATGTTGAAAGTTAGAGGTAGAATTGATATAGAAATAAATATTATAATATGTTATAATTTTATTTAGGCTGATATGGGTTGGGGGAATTAATATATGCAGAGTGTTAAAATGCTTGATAACAAGAAAAATGGAAAAGTTGGAGATGAGCTGAAAAAGCAGTATTACATAGATAGAAATATTAATCCAGAAAGAAAAATATCAGGAAATGAATTTGAAATTAAAATGAGAAATGAGTTAAATCAAGCTCAAATAGCTAAAGAATGTGCAGAGTGGCTACGAAAAAAGGTAGAAATGAAATCTTTTAAAAAAATCAATCCATCTCCACCAAAACTTGTTTACTTAGAAAATAACGACACGAACATTTCAATCAATGGAACGGTCGATTTCACTACAGACGGTCTTGGTTTTGCATCTTCTAATCGTAATGACATGAATACATGTATTTATGGAAAAGAGACTACTCTCCAATTTCTTCAACAATTCAATGAATTATGGAATGATAATTCGCAACTTGAAGATGTTAAGGATCAGGTTCTGAAACAGATGCAATCTATATATGAGGAAAATACACCTGAATTCATTTACTTTATTACCCTCTATAATATATTCCATGATTATTTAGACGAATTAACCGAAGATAATATAGTAAAAACTAGGACTGGGTTTAAAGATACAATTATTTGGAATAAGCTTTATAAATTCCAGAAAGATGGTGCTTTAGGAGCTATAGATAAGCTTGAAAAATATGATGGTTGTATCATAGCTGATTCTGTTGGACTAGGTAAGACATTTTCTGCTCTTGCTGTCATTAAGTATTATGAGCTAAGAAATTATCAAGTCCTGGTTCTTGCACCTAAGAAGTTAAGAGAAAACTGGACAATCTATACTCAGAATGATAAACGTAATATTTTTATAGAAGATAGGTTTAGTTATGATGTATTAAATCATACTGATTTAAGTCGTTATAGCGGCCAATCGGGTGAGACAAATTTAGAAACGGTTAATTGGCCCAATTATGATTTAATAATCATTGACGAATCACATAACTTCAGAAATAATCACCCACGAAAAGATAAAGTAACAAGATATTCGAGGTTATTAAATGAAGTGATTAAGATGGGTGTAAAAACAAAAGTATTGATGTTATCTGCTACTCCAGTAAATAATCGCATGAATGATTTAAAAAATCAAGTTGCGTTCATAACGGAAGGCAATGATAAAGCTTTGGAATCAGAGGGAATTGTCAGTATCGAACAAACTCTTAGAAAAGCTCAGTTAGTATTTAATAAATGGTCAGAACTTTCAGACGAAACGAGAACAGTGGATACATTTATTGAGATGATGAATATGGATTACTTTAAACTCCTTGATACAGTCACAATTGCCCGTTCTCGAAAGCATATTGAGAAGTATTACAATATAGCTGAGATAGGTAAGTTTCCCACTAGAAGAACGCCGATTAATATTAAAGCAGATATTGATTTAAATAATGAATTTCCAGTTTTAGAGTATGTTAATAAGATGATAAAAAATCTCAATATGAGTGCGTATTCACCACTGAAGTATCTTTTATCTGAGAAGCGTCGTGAATATAGTAAAAAATATGATATTCAAGTTAAGGGTGGACAATCTGTATTTAAACAAACTGACCGTGAACAGGCTCTTGTGAACTTGATGCGTGTTAATATCCTAAAAAGATTAGAGAGTTCTATTCACTCTTTTGGAATGACGATTAGTAAACTGCTTCAACAAATTGATGGTATGTTACATAAAATTGATCAAAAACAACTCCAATATGATATTAATCTCAAAATAGAAGATGTTGACGTGGATAATGATATGTATGAAGATTTATTAATTGGAATTAAAGTTAAAGTTCTTCTTCAAGATATGGATTTGATGTTAACACTCTTACAGTTATGGCAAATGAATCTTATGAGGATTTTGCAAATGCTTTACAAAAAGAGATAGCAGATGAAGAAGGAATTAAATTCGGAATTATTGAGAAACATACCTTTGCAAATATTGTAGTTAAAGAGGATGGAGAGTATAAATATCTAGAACAAGAGGCTTCAGAAGATATATGGAATCATTTGAAAGAGAAAGGTTATATTGATGACAAAGGTAAAATTACAGATCAACTAAAGCAGGATTTAAAAGAGAAAAAAGTAGACTTGCCTGAGAAATATAAAAAAGCAGAAGATCAAATAATCGCTACAATTGATAAAATAGCAGGTAGTTATAGCATAAAGAACGCAGATACTAGGACAAAAGTAAATCTTAATAAAAAACGATTTTTAAGTCCTGAATTTAAAAAATTATGGGATAGGATAAAATATAAGACTACTTTTTCCGTAGAATTTGATACAGAAGAACTTATAAAAGAATGTTCAAAAGAGATTATGACAAATTTAAAGGTAGATAAAGCTAAATTAGTATATACAAAGGCTGAGATTGATATTAATGCTGGTGGAACTACTGCTGAAGAAAGTGATCGTCAGGCAGTGGTTATAGATGATGCAGGTTATTCTTTACCTGATATTATAACTTATTTACAAAATGAAACTGATCTTACCAGAAAAACTATAGCTCGAATACTTGTAGAATCTAAAAGATTAAATGAGTTTAAAAGTAATCCTCAAAAATTTATGGATGAAGTAAGTCAAATCATTCAAAGAAAGATGAGACACTTTATAGTTGATGGGATAAAATATAACAAACTTGGTGAGGACGAGTATTATGCACAGAAATTGTTTGAAAATGAAGAGTTACAAGGATATTTAACAAAGATGATCAAAAGTGAAAAATCGTTATATGAATATGTGGTGTATGATTCAGATGTAGAAGCTGAATTTGCCCAAAAGTTTGAAAGAAATCAAAGTGTTAAAGTCTATACAAAGCTTCCAAAATGGTTTAAGATTGAAACACCTCTTGGAAGTTATAATCCTGATTGGGCTGTACTGGTTGAAAAAAATGGTGAAGAAAAATTATACTTTGTTGTAGAGACAAAAGGTAATATTATAGCAGAAGAATTAAGATTAAGAGAAATTGCTAAGATTGCATGTGGACATAAACACTTTGAAGCTTTAGATACTGATGTTAGATTTGAGGAACATGATCATTTTGAAACATTTATTGAAAATGTGTAGTTATTTAGCCACTACATAATTGTAGTGGCTAAAAAAGGAGTGGTAAAATGTCAAGTGTAGAACGTCTTATCGGGAAAATTGAGAACAAAGAATTGGTTTTACCAGAATTTCAAAGGGAATTTACCTGGAAAAAAGATCAATCTAGAGTATTACTTGATTCTTTAATAAAAGAATATCCTACTGGTTCTTTGTTAATCTGGAAAACAGAAAATATTCCTGCTCTAAAAAATATGCCTGATTTTGTACCTCATGGTCGAGTAGAAGTTCTTTTAGATGGTCAACAACGTTTGACAGCATTATATATGTTTCTTATAGATGAAATTCCACCTTATTATTCAAATAATGATATTTCTGGTAATGATCCACGTAATCTGTATTACAACCTTGAGACAACAGAATTCAAATATTATAAACCATTAGAAATGCAGAATAATCTTCGTTGGGTTCGAGTTTGTGATTGCTTTAAGAACAATGTTAAACTAAAAGAGATTGTAAAAAAAATTGCGTCAGAAGAAGAACGCTTTGAAACATATGATTGTTTAAAAGCTAATCTAGATAAGATTCTCTCTATTAAAACTATTGAATATCCAATAATGTATGTAAAGGAAAGCGCTAATTTAAAACATGCCTTAACAGTCTTTGACCGTGTTAATAGTGGAGGTACTCCATTATCTGAATCAGATATTGCACTTGCTCATATGTGTAGTAATTGGTTTGATACTAGAAGAGTATTTAAAGAAAAGTTAAAATTTCTTAAAAACGAAGGTTTTGATTTTTCTTTGACATTTCTTATACGTGCAATGAATGCAGTTATAAATGGTAGAGCAGAGTATAGTTTATTACATGATGTATCTCAAAATGATTTAAGAGCAGGATGGGAAAAATTAGACAGGCTATTAGATTTTTTAATTAATTTTCTTAAAGATAGAGCTTATATTTATAGTTCTGCTGATTTAACTACCTATAATGTTTTAATTCCGATTATTGGTTATTTTGCACAGAATGAACCAAGTTCTATTTCTGCTAAAAAAGTTAAGAAGATTTTATATTGGATGTATGCTGCATTGTTTTTAAGACGTTATAGTGGTAGTGTTGATCAAAAATTAGAAAAAGATTTGAATGCTTTAAAAGAGAGAAATCCTATTGATGCGTTATTAGTAATTTTAAAAGAGGATGAGGGAGAACCAAACATCACTCCAGAAAATTTAGATTCTCGTAGTATAAGTCATCCTTTTTATAATATGTCTTGTATAGTTATTAGGAGTCGTGGTGGTGTTGATTGGTCCAACGGTTTATTTTTAGGAGCTCCTATAGGAAATAGTTATAGAATTGAAAAGCATCATATCTTTCCAAAGTCATTTTTAGCAGAAGCTGGTTATGATGTTGGAAACAATCTAATACATAAGAAAAGGGTAAATGAAATTGCTAACCGTATTCCTTTAACACGTGATGGAAATATGGATATTTTTAATCATGCTCCTGAAGAATATTTGCCAAAAGTAGAAAAGAAAAATCCAGGGAATCTTGAAAAATTTATGGTTCCGATGGATCGTGAATTATGGGAAGTAAAAAATTACGAAAAGTTTTTAGAAGATCGGCGACGTTTATTAGCTAAAGGAATTAATGACTTTATGAAAAGTTTATTATTATAAGACTGATTTATTTTATTTTGAGAGTTTCAAAGACTTCCTGATGTTGAATAGGAAGTCTTTTTTTGTTATAATGAGAGAGTATTTTGTCAAAAATAGGTGCTGTGATTGAAAAAAAATTAAAAAAGAAAGGTTGATGAAAGATGAGTTATTTATATATTTTTACTGGTATAACTTTACTTCTTTCACTTATCGCAAACAGAGTTAAAACGAAGAAGGCTTTAAAAATTGCTGCAAAAAAGCTATTAAATATTTTGCCGAGTTTTGTTCAAATGTTAATTTTAGTGTCTGTTTTACTTTTTCTAATTCCTGACCATATTATTGCAAAATATCTTGGTGAGAGTTCCAACTTAACTGCTACAGTTTTAGGACTTATATTTGGTTCTATTACGATGATGCCAGGTTTCATAGTATTTCCTTTAGGAGGTATTTTGCTCAGTAAAGGGGTAAGTTATATGACTATTGCAGCATTTTCAACAACTCTAATGAATGTTGGTATCATTACTTATCCAGTAGAGAAACAGTATTTTGGTGTGAAGTTAACGATTCTTAGAAATCTTATTAGTTTTGTTATTGCTGTTATTATTACTTTAGTAATTGGTATTATTTATGGGGAGGTATTTTAGATGAAAAAGAATCAACGAAATGGATTAGTTTTGTTTGCTATCTTTTTTGTGATTATAGTTGCTTCTTATCTAATCAATTTTGAACCTGGAATTACTATTGGTGATAATTTTTTAGATTTTGCTAAGGTAATGATTAAGGTTTTGCCATGTGCTTTTATTTTGATTGGTCTTTTTGAAGTGTGGGTTCCAAGGGAGACTGTGCAAAAGGGTTTTGGTCATTCATCTGGTTTTAAGGGCTACATATTTGCTATATTATTAGCCAGTACAACAGTTGGGGGAGCATATGTAGCTTTTCCGGTAGCTTATTCATTATATAAAAAGGGTGCGAAGTATGGTACGATTCTAACTTATGTTGGTGCTGCAGCATTGGTTAGAATTCCGATGACTCTTTTTGAGGCATCATTTTTGGGAATTAAGTTTACTTTGATTCGCTTGTTTGTGTCGTTGCCTTTGGTTGTGATTAGTTCGATTTTTCTGGGAAGATATTTGGAGAAGAAGGAAATTGTTATTCAGGAGCAAGTTTAGTATTTTTTGTTAAATTTATGGATATACTAAAACCACTACTTTTATTTATTGTGAATTTATGATATAATATTTTTTTAGGGGATGATAAAATGCTTCTTGAATTTAGTGTTGAAAATTTCTTATCTATAAAAGAACGCGAAACTTTTTCAATGTTTTCGTTATCAGAAGATGATTCATTACCATACAATTGTTTTACTACTAAAGCGGTAAAGGATGAAAAAATACTAAAATCTGCTATTATTTTTGGTGCTAATGCTTCTGGAAAAACAAATTTGTTAAAGTCACTTCAGTTTATTGTGAAATTTATTCGTAATTCACATAAAAGACAAAAAGGAGATTTAACTGGAGTAATTCCTTTTAAGATGTCAAAAGACTGTTTAAGTAAGCCAAGTTCTTTTGAAATTACTTTTGCTTATGAAAATATTAAATACACATATAGTTTTAAAGCAAATAAAGATGTAATTCTTGAAGAAAGTTTATATTATTATCCTAATGATATTAAATCTCTTGTTTTTGATAGAAAAAATATAAAGAATTTTACTTTTGGATTGGATCATGAAGAACAAAATATATTATCATCTAGAACGTTAGAGAATATTTTATATTTATCTAGTTCAACACAATGGAACTATGAAAAAACTTCAAGAGCTTTTGAGTGGTTTATAAGAAAAATTGAAGTGTTTATTGATCATGATCAGGCTTCTTGGAGAGAATATACTGCTGAAAAAATTAGTGAAAAATCAAAGTTTTATCATATTGTTAGAAAAATATTATCAAAAGCTGATGTTGGAATAACAGATATTATTTCAACTGTTATTGATTGTGAAAAAGATGATAATCTTTTAAATTATTTCGAAGATAAAAAAAATATTCAAATTACAACATTTCATAATGTGGGTGATGGAAATAATTTAAACAAAATTAAATTTGATTTTAATGAAGAATCAGAAGGAACAAAAAAATTGTTTGATTTACTTGGCCCAATTATTGATATTCTTGAGAATGGTAAAACATTAGTTATTGATGAATTAGACCTTCATTTACACTCTCAATTGGTTAGATCTTTGATTGAACTATTCCATACTCCAGAAACTAATCCACATAACGCACAATTGATTTTCTCTACACACAATAGTAATTTGTTAAATTTAAATATTTTCAGGAGAGATCAAATTTGGTTTACTGAGAAGAATCCTAATATAGGTGCAACTGAGCTCTACTCATTAGGAGATTTTGATTATGTTGAAAATGAAAATATAGAAAAAGGATATTTAGCTGGAAGGTTTGGTGCTATTCCTGTTTTAGAAGATTTTAATTCTATTTTTTCAAAGGAGAATATTCATGAGTAGAGGGAAACGAAAACTAAAACTAAAAAGAAATAAGACTATCTACATTTTTTGTGAAGGAACTGAAACAGAACCTAACTACTTTCAGAATTATAAAAAGAAAAGTAGAAAATGTAGTTCAATAAATATTCCAAAAACTAATCCTAAATGTACTGATCCGATTAATTTAATTAATTATGCAGAAAAATACATAAAGCAAGAAGGCATTAAGATAGATTATGACTTTGGAGATAGGGTTTGGTTTGTATTTGATGTAGATAATAATTCCGATGAAAAATTACTTCGGGCAAAGAAATTAGCAGAAGAAAAAAAGTATGAAATTATCTTATCTAATCCTTCTTTTGAAATTTGGTTTCTTTTGCATTTTAGCTATACTGCTAAATTTATGACTAATAAAGAAGTTATGGGAGAACTTGAAAAGCTTAATTCAGGCTATAAAAAGAACAAAGATATTTTTGATGAAATTATGTCATTACAATCTGAAGCTATCAAAAATGCTAAGCGGTTAAATGAAAGACATCAAAAAGATGGAATAACTTTATTAAGTACGAAAAGTAATCCTTCAACTCAAGTTTTTAGAATGGTTGAATACTTAAATATGCTATCAGAATAGAGCAAAATTACCCTCAAGGTATTGTTGTATCTTATTCTGCACTGCAAAGGCTCCTGAAGTTTAATTCAGGAGCTTTTTTATATTATGGAAATAAGAATAGACGAAGATTGAACTTGTAAGTATTATTTACAAGTTCAAAATGAGAAAAATTTCATTAGAGACGCTTCATAGGTTTCCTGATGTTGAATAGGAAGATATTTGGAGAAGAAAGAGTTTGTCATTAACCAAATAGGAAGTCTAGAAGTTTTAAATTGGATTTTCGCATTTATTAAGCCACATAAAAGATGGTTTACATTTAGTGTGTTAATGTCTGGTGGGGTGATCGCTACAAATTTACTGAAGGCATATTTTATTAAGAATCTGATTGATCATTCTCTGGATGGTCAGCTGGTGAAAGTAATTCATGATCTTGTTCTCTTTAGCCTTGTTATTGTAAGTGGTGCTTTATTTAGCTATCTGGCAAAGCTAGCAACAGGTAAATTTTCATTATACGCATTAAGAGATTTAAAGGATCAATTGGCAGGTCATTTGAGTCAAGTTCAATTAAAAAGTCTAGGAGAAGTGCAGTCTGGTGATATGGCGTCAAGATTAAATAATGATACAGATATGATTCATAACTTTATCAAGAGTACGCTGCCTACATTTTCGGTTCAGGTACTGTTAGGGATTGGAGCAGGAATATATGTATTCTTTGTAAATTGGAAACTCTTTGCTTTTGTCAAGTGAAAACGGTTCTTCCTCGAAATCGGTTGAGCTAGAGCTGTTTTTGTGGTATAATATAATAGGGTGATTAAAAATGAACTATAATATTATAAAAGATTTATTTCCAACATATCTACAATTAAATGATTCTGAAATGAATGCAGATGAAATTATTTTACACTTTGAAAGTACTAGAACTGAAATCGAATGCCCAGTTTGTGGACAGAAGGTTAGCAAAATTACAACTTACTTCAAGCGAACATTACAGGACTTGCCACTTATCGATAAAAAGTTGATTCTAGATATAAAACTTAAGAAGTTTTGTTGTGAAAATAGCTCTTGTAGCAGAAAAATAATTAGTGAGCAAGTTGCAGAATTAGCACTTGAAAAAAATAGAAGAACTACTAGACTCGATGAAAAACTTATTAGATTTGCTTTGACAAATACAGCTGAAGGAACAGCTAGATTAATGCTAAAAAGCAATATTAATGTTTCTGGCGATACTTTACTTAGAATATGTAAGAAATGGAGTATGGCACATAATAAAGATGACGTAATAGCAATCGGAGTTGATGATTTTGCTCTAAAAAAAAACATAGATATGGAACTATTTTTATCAACCTAAAGGATAATAGAGTTCTTGATATTATTGATTCAAGAGAGACTACTAAAGTACAAGAAGTGTTAGATACCTATCCTAACTTAAAATATTTAAGTCGTGATCGTGGCAAACAATATCAAGCTTTATCAAATGATTATGAACATATCGCTGACAGATTTCATTTAATAAAGAACTTGTCGGATTTAATAATTAAAGAGATGAAGAATTTACTACCTATTAGAATTAAACTGAATATAAGTGCTGAAGAAGTCACTGTAACACCAACGATTTCAGAAGAAAGTCTTAAATTATCTAACTCTGCAGAAAAGAAATTAAAGTTGGTAAAAGAAATTAGAAAATAGTATAAAGACGGATACTCTGTCAGAGCAATTGCTAAAGAATTTAAACTTGATAGGAAAACTGTGAGTAAGTACGTTAAATCGGATAATATAGATTCCATGGTTGTTTACAATAGAAAAAAATATTCAAAACTTGATCAGTACTCGGAATTAATAAAAAGAAAATATGATAAAGTAAAAACAGTAACAAAATTAAAAGTAGAATTAGATAAAGAAGGAATTGAAATAAAATATAGTACATTAAGCCATTATATACGAACAAGATTACCAAAAGTTGCTCTAGAAAATAAAAATAATAGCAAAAAAAGACGATGTACCTACATTAACAGAAGAGCGATTATAAATTAGATTTTGAATTGGAAACATGATAAAAACATTTATGAATACATTGATGATCTGATTCTAGAAAACAGTATTATTAAAATACTTAAAGATTTTTATCAATTATTTCGATCAACACTTGTGAATTTAGAAAGAGAGAAATTAATTAGTATAATGGAATCTAATTATGAATGTAATATAGTTAGAAAATTTGTTAAAAACCTTAAGACTGATTATAATGCGGTAGCAAATTCCGCTACTTATAAAATGAATAATGGGATAGTTGAGGGCAATGTAAATAAAGTAAAAGTAATAAAAAGGGATATGTATGGAAGAGCATTGGTAGGCTTATTAAGGGCAAAAGTCATTTATCAATCTCATTTTTTATAACGCAATCAACCGATTTTGAGGAAGAACCACTTTTATTTTAGCATAAGCAAAGCCATAGCAATGAGTGTGAGGCGAAGATAATTGCTGGAGAGAAGAATAATAAACTTGAAAATAATGAAGGAATTTAACATAAACTAGAGAAGTTTTGATAATGTAAACAAATCAAAGGATGCGAGATGTTATGAGGAAAGTTCAAAAAACTCTAATTATCGGCTTGTTAGTATTGTTTATTTTCACTGGTTGTACAATTATTACTGATAGTTTTAAGAATAAATTAGTAACTAAAGGAGCGATGACATGATTTTTATAAATGAAATATTGCCGGAATTGGAAAAAGACCCAATAAGGAATGTAAATCTAATAAATTTTATGCTACAATATCGTCTCTATAGTGTTGATAGAGTAGGCGATTCTTTTTTGATCAAAGGTAGAAGTGATCACTCATGGATTTACATAAGCAGTAACAATATTTCCGAATTTGAAGAAATTGTTACAATGCTTAATGATGATGATGAATATTTTGCTATTATAGAAGACTGGATGATGCCACATCTTATTCAAGATAAAAAAATAGTCTGGAAACTTTCGTGTATGAAACTGTTTTTTCCTGATAATAAAGAGATTCCAGAAGCTAAAAGTAGAATCGAAGATATAAATGATGAATATGCTGAATATATTTTTAAACATTCTAAATACAGTGATTTTACTTCAATAGATTATATTATTGAAAGAATCAATAAAGGAGTTGCATTTGGAATATGTCAAGATGATCAGTTGGTGGCCTGGTTAATGACTCAAGATGATGGAGCAATGGGCTTTTTGCATGTTTTAGATGAATATAGAGGTAGAGGATATGCTCAGGATTTAACCTATAAAATGATTAAATATTTGAGGAAGCAAAATCAAATTCCATTTGTACATATTGAAGAAAATAATATATCATCAATGAATCTTGCTCTCAAAATTGGTTTTCAAAAAGATAGAAGAATTCATTGGCTTTACCGTAGAAATAAGCTGGAAGCTATGTTAGAAGAAAGAATTAAAGAAAAATGTAAAAAAAACATGGAAAATTATATTCAAATGATCTCAGAATGGTTTGCTCATATAATTATAACAGAAACAAAGGGCACTATTGATCATAGTTGGGACCCACCTTGGGATCATTCAGGAAGGCTTGTTTCTACAGATGAGAAATATAACTTAGATGAATATCCCACTTTTTTTGATTTTTTAGATAATGACTATAGTGGAAATACTAAAGCCAGTTATCTAAGCGGATGTGGTTTGTTTCATGAAACATATATAGAAGAACTCGATTATAAAACTATGAATTGGATTAGTGATAATGTACAACTTGTCGTAGAAGAATTGATTAAAGAAGATAATGAAGAACTAGAAAAGTGGGTTAATGGTTTGGATGAAGATATTTCTTTTTCTATAGAAAATGCTGATGATATTGTTTGGGAAATTTCAAATCAGGATATTATTGCTGATTTTTTGGTTTTTTGTTATCCTGAAGAAGTAAAGCAAAAGGTTTTAAATACTGATTCGAATTTATTATATGAAAGGGGAAAAAGTAATCCTAGAAAGTAAAATTTTATGAACAATGCTTGATTATTTAAGGACTTCTGGAATTGACCAGAAGTCCTTTTTGGTTGAATGTATAAAAAAATGAAAGGATTTTGCTGAAGAATGTAGAATTAAATCTTTAGGACATATTGGTAAAATCATTAGTATTATCATAGTTGCAGATGCAGGTGAATATGTTAGAAGACTGATTATTTTTTAAAATAATGTTTTTGGTTTGAGGAGGAGTGATATGTTTTTTTCAAGCATTTTTTCGAATCTTTGGGGATATGATAGTTTAATTTTTATTGTAGCCATCGCTAATCTGGCAATTGTTTTTCCGATGTTACGGAAAACATCAACAAAATTGAATCAATCTTTGAATCCTATTATATCAAAGCCGATTGATCAGATTTTGAAAACGCTGAAGTTGCAATCAGAAGAAAAATTAGATCTACATATGATTAAGCGATGGAAAGAGAACGAAAATCTATTTTATCAAATCTATATTTCAATTACTAGTATCTTTCCTTTATTAGGAATATTAGGAACTATCATTGCCATGCTTACATTGGGCGATTTTACTTCAAATTTGGTTGTGGTCAACTTTACAAAAGCACTAACTTCTACATTCTGGGGATTGGTCTGGGGTATTTTTTTCAAATCTCTGGAGGGATTTATCGTTCCCTATGTTCAGCAGAATGAAGAAAATCTGAAACTTCTTTTATATAGATTAGACCAATCTAGTCAAGATAAAGTGGAAGATCATCATGAAGAATAGACGATCAATACTTGAATTGACATCTTTGCTGGATGTTATTCTAATTTTATTGTTTGCTTTTATGTTGAATTTTAATGCAGATTTAGAATCTGTAAGTGATGAGAAGCTGATGTTGGAAAGTGAGATGCAGAATTTGGTTCAGGAGAAGGATCAATTGATCAGCGAAAAGATGCTGCTTCAAAAAGAGATTGAGATGTTAAAACTACAGATGCAGGAAATGGAGTTTTATTTGAATAAAGAAAAACAGACATTGACCACAGTAACGGATGGTCTTGCACGATTTATGCAGATTCATCATAATGAATTGGAATTATTGCTTCAACAAGCAGAGGTGAGTGACCAACCAAAGTTACAAGAAGTGCTGGATAAATTAACTGATGAAACACAGATTATTAAAGAACTGTGGAAGCATGAAACCCTCGTAAAACGTTTTTTCTCAATCGAAGTTGGTTTAAAGTCAAGTCATAACCTTCTATTTGTTAATGGAATATCGACAAATATTGGAATTGATTATGAAGAGATTGATACTATCTTTGGTCATCAAAAGAAAAAGGAAGTGATCAAAGATGCTATCGAACAGGTGATTAAAGAGCGAGAAGGTGGAGCTCAGATGGTCGCTTTGTCTTTAGCTTTGTTAGATCAAGAAGTATATCAATATGCTTATTCTCTAACTTGGGAAGCGATCAAGGAAATTCAAGAGAAATATGGGACTGATAAAATATTTATTAGTGAATACATATTATGATTAACCCACAAAAAGTATTTTAGAAGAGGTGATTAAATGAAAGGTCTTGTAAAGTTTTTAATAGTGTTTGTCGTCTTATTGATGTTGGCTTTAGTGCTTGCAAATAATCTGGGTTTTAATCTTCGAAATATTTTTCCAGGCTCAATTATTCCTGCTTTTAAGTCAAATGAGGATTCTTTGGGATGTATAGAAATATTGGTTAAGGAGAATCAGATTTATTATAATGATAAATTGGTTGATTTGGAGAAGTTGAAGGAAAAACTTACAAATTTAGAAACAGATGAGTACAAGGTTAGATTAAGAGAAAAACAGTCTAAGCGAGTGACGTATAAAGAGGTGGAAAATCTTTTGAAAGAGTTGGAAATTCAGTTTATTGAGGTTACTGAAAACACTAACAATTAAATAAACATTTTAACTAAAAGAGTAGATTACCTACTCTTTTTTGATTAAGGGAATCAGGAAATATTACAGAATTATGGCGAAAAGCCCAAAAGTACCGTTATCGTATTTAGAACCTTTACTATGTCTATGCTTAATAATCAAAATTGAATTCCAAATACATCGTTAGTATGATAAAATGTGTATAGATAAAATATATTTTCATTGTGTTTATGAAATAGTTAAAATTTTTTTTTCACAGAAGGTAATCTTGCATAAATTGGCGAAGTTGTGATTGTGTAAACAATTTAAAGGTTGTTATTGGAAATTTCAAGATAGGATATCATCGCTGATTAATTAATTTTTACGGAGGTGAATTATGGCAAAAATTTTACCAGTAGGAATAAGTGATTATAAAAAATTGATAGATGAAAATTGTTATTATATAGATAAAAGCTTGCTTATAAAAGAGATTCTTGATACTGGTGCAGAAGTTATGTTATTCCCAAGACCTCGACGGTTTGGCAAAACCATTAATTTATCTATGCTTAGATATTTCTTTGAGAAATCTGATGAAGACAGAAATTATCTTTTTAAAGATTTGAAAATTGAAAATGCTGGCACAGATTATAACAAACATCAGGGAAAATATCCAGTGATTTATTTAACATTTAAAGATGTCAAACAGGACAATAAGGAACAAGCATATAAAAGTTTAATAAAAACTATTTCTAAGCTCTATAAAAATCATGATTATTTATTAGAAAGTAGTGTACTTGATCAATTTGAAAAAGAAAACTATACAAAAATTATCAAAGGTCAGGCAGATTTAGTTAATTATGAAATGACTTTAAAAGATTTATCTGAGTATCTAGAAAGATATTATCAAGAAAAAGTATTTATTATGATTGATGAATACGATGCTCCTATTCAAAGTGGATATTTAAATGGATTTTATGATAGTATTATTAAGTTCATGAGAAATTTTTTGAGCGGTGGATTAAAAGATAATACTTCTTTAAAAAAGGGAATATTAACAGGAATTTTACGTGTTGCTAAAGAAAGCATCTTTTCAGGGTTAAATAATTTAAGTGTTTATACACTTTTGAATTCTAAATATAACAAATATTTTGGTTTACTCGAAGAAGAAACTCAAGATATTTTAGAATATTACGGAATGAAAGATAAATTAGCTGTGGTAAAAGAATGGTATAACGGCTATAGTTTTGGGGGCCAAATTGTTTATAACCCCTGGTCAATTATAAAATATATTGAGAATAATGGAGAAATAAGAGCATATTGGGTAAATACCAGTAGTAATAATTTAATCAAAAAATTGATTAGTAGACATGCGGAAGTTAAAGAAGATTTAGAGTTATTATTAAAGGGCAATTCAATACAAAAGGAAATTTCTGAGGACATTGTTTATGGTGAAATTGATCGACACAGTGATTATATATGGAGTTTTTTTCTTTTAAGTGGTTATTTGAAAGCTGAAAATGTAGCGTTAGAAAAAGGAAAATTGATCTGTGATTTACGGATTCCAAATCAGGAAGTTTTTTATTTGTTTGAGAATATAATTCGTACTTGGTTTAAGGAGAGTATTGAGAATAAGCAATTAGACATATTATTAAATAGTTTGACTTCTGGTGATATAGAAACATTCGAAGTTATTTTTCAGGAATTTGTAATTAATAGTATGAGTATATTTGATACTGGTGGAAAAGAACCTGAAAAGGTATATCATGCATTTGTTTTAGGAATGTTAGTTTATTTAAGTGACCAATATGAGGTCAAATCAAATCGTGAGAGTGGTTATGGCCGTTATGATGTTATGTTGATTCCAAAAGATAAGAACAGATTAGGGATTGTTATGGAGTTTAAAAAAGTTAATAATTATAGACACGAAACTTTAGATGAAGCTTTAGATAAAGCTTTAAAGCAAATTGAGGAAAGAAAGTATAGTCAGGAATTAGTAAGAGAAGGTGTAAAAGAGATAATCGAACTGGGTCTTGCTTTTTCGGGAAAAGTAGTGAAGATTAGAGAAAGACGAAGAAAAAAGTGAACTCGTCCAGCTAAAGC
>JAGMES010000004.1 GCA_023128035.1 Halanaerobiales bacterium
GAGAGACTATTAAACTATAAGGAGGAGATGATATGCTTAAAATAGGTACACCCGTACCAGATTTTACTGCGATAAGTACGAGAGGAATGGTTTGTTTGAAGGATTACATTAGAAGTCAAAATGTTATTGTCTATTTTTCTCCAAAAGAATTTTCTACCCAATCGATTGCCTACTTAAGGGAAGTGCAAAATTTTTTAGAAGAATTTAAGCGGATGGATACTGTTGTTTTAGGGGTAAATCAAGAACAAATCGAAAATCTTAGGAAGTTAGCGGAAAGGGAATGTTATAATTTTCCACTTGTATCTGACCCAGAATTTAGGTTTGGAAAAATATTTGATGTTAATTTAGCTGAAACTGAAGAGAATATTCCGACTATGTTTCTCATAGATATGGATGGTGTAGTTTATTATGCAAAAGAGGGGAACATAGATATAAAGTATTTGCTGCGTAAGATTGAACAGGCTTCGTAAGAAGGAAATATTTCTTGCTATTAATAGAAGGACTTTTTTCGCTACAGCACGAAATTATGATATATGTATGAATACTTGTTAGTGTCACCATATGCTATCGTGAGTCAATGGGGTGGCTGGCCCTGATATTATCAGGGCTTTTTCAATGACTCGCATACAGAAAGGAAGTGAAAACTTGTTAGATTTAAATTAATATTATAACTATGTTATTACTTTTTAAGTTTAACGCTTCAAAAATTAGAGGCAGCACTTATAGATAAGATCTTTAAGAAAGATGAGGGAGGAAATTGGTCGAAAAATTGACAGGAGGGTTGTATTGTGAACTTAAAGGCAATAGTGAAAAGTAAGCAGTTTATTATTGGTTTAGTTCTTGGATTGTGTATTGCTGTGATTGCAGTAAGTTTGACAGGTTGGTTTCTTACAAGAAACAAAAGTCAAATAACGACTGCTTTTGGACAGGTCAAGAAAGGAGAAGAGTCAAAGGCGCAAGGAGAGGTTTCCTTACTCAGGGTTACTCCAAGCGGTGATGTGAATTTAAGTTCTGATCTAATAATTTCTTTTTCAGCACCAATGATTGCTGAAGAAGAAGTAGGTAAGGAAGATTTAAGAGATTTGATTCAGTTTAAACCTAAAATTGATGGTAGTTATAAGTGGTTAAATCAAATGACATTGATTTTTACACCTTCAAAAAATCTGAAACCATCTACTACTTATAAAGGTACTTATAATCGTGATTATGTTCCTGAAGGAGCAAAACTAGTTGGAAAATCATTGGAGTTTAGAACAGTGGAACGCCAAAAAGTACAGTTTTTAGGATTAAATGTACTAGGTGAGATGAGTTTAAAACCAACTTTAGAATTTACCTTCTCTAATGATATGAACTATCTAATTGGTGAAATTTCTGAGGAAGAATTGATTCATTTTAAACCATCTGTTAGTGGTCGATATTATTGGTCTTCTCCATCTAAACTTGCTCTTGTAATAGAAGAAGCATTACATTCTGAAACTACATATAGAGCAGAATTAAATACTGACATTTTTAATCAAGATGAGTATTCTCTGACAGGAAAGACATACGATGAATTTAAAACTTCAGGGCCAAAAGAAGCAAATATCGTGCGAATGGAGCCTAAAGGTGAAGTAGATCCTAAAGAAAATTTAACTTTCACTTTCTCAAAAGATGTGGCTAATAAAAGTCAGATTGGTGTTAATTATAAAAATGAGATGATTCAAGTGGAACCTGCTATTTCAGGGAGCTACCGCTGGATCAATTCTCGCCAACTTCGCTTTTTACCAGAGGTACCTTTTCAACCTGCTAGCCATTATAAGGTAACGATCTTACCTGAGATATTAGCAGGCGATGCATTTTACTTAAATGAGCCAGAGGTTTTTGAGTTTGATACTAGTCAATTTAAAGTTGTTTCAAGTAAAATTAGCTTTTCAAATATTTCTGAGACATACAGTGAGTTAAACGCCCGGCTGAATTTTAACTATCCTGTAAAACCAGAAGAGTTGGTAAACTACTTGCGTTTATATCTCATAAAAGATGGCAAAGAATCTTTGCTTTCATATAAAATAAAGCCTTATCGAACCAGTGATAGTTTTGAGGTTTTGGTTTACAATATTAAGAGAACTGAGAATAAACGGGAAGTTAGATTAAAAATATTGTCAGGCCTTATTTGTGATAATGGCACTGAAGGTCTTCAAGAGGAATATAATACTACCGTTCAATTATCTGCACTTGACCCAATAAAAGTTTGGAATGTTGATTCAAATGCAGATTACTCAACAGGAACTATAGAGATTGAGTTTTCGCGGGCAGTTGAGGCAGAATCTGTGGAATCTTTTATCGAGATTTCACCGGAGGTTTCTTATAGGGTAAAGGTTTTTAGAGATGTAGTCCGATTAAAGAGTGAAGATTTCAAACCTGGTGAAAGTTATAATTTAACTATTAAAGCAGGATTGCCTTCCGAAAATGCAGCACCTCTGCAACAAGATTATACTCGGAAGATATATATTCCAGATTTAAGTCCATTAATCCGTTTTAATTCAACAGGTTATTATCTTTCTAATCAAGGGAATTTGAATCTAGGGTTAGAAACAGTCAATTTAGATAAGGTTGATTTGAAAATTTATAAGATTTATGCTAACAATCTTGTTCATTTCTTCTCAGAATATAGAGATGAACCATCTAATTATTCAATGTCTAATATTGGTAAGATGGTGAAGGAGTTTACATTAGAATTAAATAATCAGAAAAACGAAATTTTAAAAACCTCCATATCTTTGGAAGAATATTTAGGAGATCAAAGAAAAGGAATTTATCAAGTTTTTGCCAGAGACCGGGATAGCTATTGGCGAAATGCTTCAAAAGTCGTGATTGCTACTGATATTGGTATTGTAACTAAAAAGGCTAAAGATGAGATGGTTGTTTGGGTCAACTCTTTAAGTACTTTAGATCCATTATTTAGAGCAAAGGTTTCTATCTTGAGTTATAATAATCAGATTTTAGCTTCTGATGAAACTAATTTGCAGGGTGTAGTTCGATTTGAAGAAATGGACCAACTTATGGAAGAATTTTCTCCATATATTGTTTTGGTTGAGTATGATGATGATTTTTCATTCTTGAGATTGGATGATGGAAAAATAGATATGACAGATTTTGATATCAGTGGACGATCTTTCTTGAGTGAAGGTTATGAAGCATATCTTTATGCTGATCGTGGTGTATATCGTTCAGGTGATAAAGCAAATATCACAGCATTAATCCGTGGAACTAAAGTTTCAGTACCAGAGGAATTCCCTGTTCGTTTGCAGGTGACAGATCCAACTGGAAAAATATTTAATGAATTTGTGAATAGTACCGCTAGTATGGGAGCAGCAGAATTTGAGATTCTTCTCCCTGATTATGCGAAGACGGGAAAATATAACGCCAAGTTATATGTAGCGGACTCAGTAATTGGTTCTACCTCGTTTAGTGTAGAGGAATTTATGCCTGAACGAATCAAGGTAGAGGTGATGACTGATCAATCTAGCTATAACGAAGGCGAAGAAGCAGAAATTAATGTAAAAGGTATTAATCTATTTGGTCCTCCTGCAGTAGGTAGAAAAGTAGAGTTATCCATTAAGTTAGATACTATACCTTTTAGCACTCCACAATTTGCGTCTTATTCTTTCGGAGATTCAGGGGTAAATTGGAAGGCTATAACTGAAGATTTAGGTTTGAATCAATTAGATGAGAATGGGGAATATACTTACCTTTATCGTTTCCCTGATAATCTAAAACCAGGTAATATGATGAAAGCCGTCTTCTCTGCAACAGTAAGAGAGGATGGTGGCCGTGCTGTTAATGCCTATAAAGTTATTAATTTTCATCCATATGATAGTTATATCGGAATGAAACGGATGGGTGAATATTATGGTAAGGTAAATGAAAAATATCCTATCCAATTTGTTGAAGTTGATGAAGAAGGTAATCTTGTTAATAGCTCAGAATTAGAAATCAAGATTTATCGAATCATCTGGCACTCACTATGGTGGCATGATGAGAATGGAAACTGGCATTATGAATCAGAGGAAGAAGAAGAAGAGGTACATCGTGAGACTATAGAGCCCGGAATTGGGGAGAGAATCTTTACTTTTACTCCTAGAGATTATGGAAAATATAAGGTTGTGATCTCTAATACTGAAAATGGTTCTAGAAGTAGCTTAAATTTCTATGCAACAGGTTGGGGTTACTCTCCGTGGGCTATGTCAAATTCAAATAAAATTGAATTAGATTTAGATCAAGAGAGTTATCGTCCTGGTGATTTGGCACAGATACAAGTTAAGGCTCCTTTCTCTGGCAAGGCTTTGGTGACAGTTGAACGAGATAAGTTGTATGATGTGCAGGTTGTTGAGTTTAAGAATAATACAGGACTTGTCGCAGTGAATGTAAGAGAAGATTGGAAACCAAATGTATATGTTTCTGTTCAATTAATCCGTTCTATTGAATCTTTAGAAGAGCATGCGCCTGTTCGGGCATTTGGTACAATTGCTTTGCCAATTGATTGCTCTAAAAATGAGTTAGAAGTAAATATTACGGCTGAAAAAGAGATGAGACCTAATCAAAAAACAGAAGTTGAAATTCAAGTTTTAGATGCTAGTGAAGAGGCATATGTAACATTGGCTGCAGTGGATGAAGGGATTTTGCAGTTGACTAACTTTGTAACTCCAGACCCATTTAATTTCTTCTTTGGTAAGGTACGATTAGATGTAGAAAGTTATGATTTATATAATTTGTTGCTTCCAGAAGTGGAGAAAACAGAAATCTCTAGCTCTCCTGGTGGTGATGCAGATATGTATGCTGAATCAATGCGTAAAGAAAATTTAAACCCTGTTAGTGTCAATCGTGTTAAACCAGTTAGTCTTTGGTCAGGGATTGTTAAATTAGATGAGGAAGGTAAGACTAAGATAACATTGGATTTACCTCAATTTAATGGAACTCTCCGACTGATGGCGGTAGCTTTTGATGGTTCTCGTTTCGGAAATGAAAGAACGAAAGTAATTGTTCGCGATCCGATTGTTCTCACACCGACTTATCCGAGATTTGTAGCGGGAACTGATAAGTTCCAGATTCCAGTTGGAGTCTATAACGGAACAGGAGAAGATGGTGAGTTTAGTGTAAAATTGAATGCTGACGGGCCAGTAGATATCTTAAACGAAACCGAGAAAAAAGTAATACTCGATGCCGGGCAGGAGAAGATGATTTATTTTGATCTTCAAGCTCAAAATGCAGTCGGAAAGGTAGTCTTTAATTTAGAGGTTAAAGGCAATGGCAAGAGTTCTAAGATTGAGACAGAACTTGCTGTAAGACCTGCAGTACCATTGGTTCATGAGTTTTTGGCTGGAACGATTACTCAGGATGAACCAACTAAAATTAAGCTATCAACAGAGTGGGTACCGGGGACTGAAAAGTATTCATTAATCTTATCACCATTCCCTGCAGTGAAATTTAGTGGAAGTTTGAATTATTTATTAAAGTATCCATATGGTTGTGCTGAACAAACTACATCAAAACTTTTCCCATTACTCTATTTTGATAAATTAGCTGAGAAAGCTGAACCTGAGTTATTTGAGAATGGAAGTGTTGATTACTATATCAATGAAGGAATTCAAAAACTCCAGAGTATGCAATTAGAAGCAGGAGATTTCTCCTACTGGCCTGGAGATTACTATTCTTATCGTTGGTCATCGCTTTATGTTTCCCACTTTTTAGTGGAAGCTAGAAAGGCTGATTACGAAGTAGCAAACCATGTTTATGATAAGATGCTAGGTTATGTTCGTTCAATAGCAAGGGAATCAGCTTATGATCAATATGAGTTACAAAATAAAGTCTATGCTTTATATATTCTGGCTTTAGCAGGTCAACCAAATGTTAGTGATATGGCTTATGTTAAGAACCATAAGTTAGATGAAATTTATCAGGATTCAAGAGCAATGTTAGCAGCAGCGTACTATTATGCTGGTGAAAGAGCTGAGGTTAAGAACTTGCTCCCATATAGTTTTATGAAATCGGATGTACCTAGAGAGACTGGCAGTAACTTTAACTCTTCAGTTCGTACTGATGCGATTATTCTATCGGTGCTTGCTGATATAGATCCAACACATCCTAGCATACCTGTTTTGGTTCAAAGACTTAGCGAAAACGCAGAAACAGGTTATTGGGGTACTACTCAGGAAAATGCTTTTGCATTTATGGCGATAGGAAAAATGTTGAATCTAAAAAGCCAGGATAAATACACTGGAAGTGTGTTATTGAATGGAGAAGAATTAGCGACGTTTGATAATGAGGAAGATTTGATTTTAAAAGATGATTATCTAGCTGATGGTGAGATCACTATAAACTTAAATGGAGTGGGTGAAAATTACTACTTTACTCAAGTTAGTGGTGTGCCATTATCAACTGAGGTAGATGAATATGATTCAGGTATTGAAGTAAAGCGTGAATATCTAGATAAGAATGGTGAACCATTGGATTTAAATGCTGTCAAGCAAGGAGAATTAGTAGTTGCCAAGATAACTGTCAACCCTATGAGAGATGAATTAAATAACATGGTTATTGTTGATATGTTACCAGCAGGCTTGGAGATAGAAAATCCAAGATTGGGTAGCCACACTAGTATTGACTGGATCTATGATGAATATTTTCCTGTTGAGTATATGGATATTCGGGATGATCGATTATTACTCTTTACTAGTTTGTATTATCAAGATACCTATACATTCTACTATACTTTGAGGGCTGTGACAGTTGGAGAATTTATTCTTCCACCGATCAAAGCTGAGTGTATGTATGAACCAGAGATTTCTAGTATCTCATCTAGTGGTAAAATTAATATTGTGAAGTGAACTCGTCCAGCTAAAGCTGAACATCGGGGCTTCAGTAGGGGATTCTACCCCCACTGAAGATTAAAAACAATTCCCACCACTTATAGAAGTGGGGGTCTTAACTCAAAAGATAAACTTATAAAAGGGATTGGGATGAATTTATTCCAATCCCTTTTAATATGATGTGTTGTTTTTTTATTAAGTAAATTTGACCTGATGACACAAATATTATAAACTAATATTGTGAACTAATATTTCTTTAATAACATTCTCAGAAGGGAGTTAGAGGTTTGAATTTTCTTAAAAAATATAAATTCTTAACGTTATCTATCGGCCTAATTATATTTCTTTTTATTATTCTGCAGATTATGATAATATCAATACCCTTACCTGCTCATAGTTTAGAAAAACCGAGTTCAACATTGGTCTTTGCTGAAAATGGAGAACTTTTACGGGCGTTTACGTCTTCTGATGAGATGTGGCGTATTAGGACATCTCTTGATCAAATTTCTCCTGAGCTGGCCCGCTTTCTTGTTGCTTACGAAGATCGTTGGTTTTACAAACATCCTGGGATCAATCCTTTTGCTATTGTTAGGGCAACAATTCAGAATATAAAGAATGGTTATGTTGTTTCTGGGGGTTCTACGATAACTATGCAGATAGCTAGAATGATGGAACCAAAGGAACGTAATCTGAAGAACAAAATTATTGAAACATTTCGGGCTTTACAGTTAGAACATTATTACACCAAAGATCAACTTCTTGAGATTTATTTTAATATTGCACCTTATGGTGGTAATATTGAAGGGGTAGCAGCAGCGGCATGGCTTTATTTTGGAAAAGAGCCTACTCAATTAAGTTATGGGGAGGCAGCTCTTTTGGCAGCTTTACCTAATTCGCCAACAATGCTTCGACCAGATTTGAACCCTGAGGCTGCGCGGAGAGCTAGGGATAAAGTGCTGGCCCGAATGGTGCAATTTGCAGAACTGGATGAAAAGAGTTATCAAGAGGCCTTAAAAGAACCAGTTCCAACGGAACGAGAGAGATTGCCATTTATTGCTCCACATTTAAGTAGAATGCTTCATTCAGAGAATCAAGATCAATCTAGAATTTTTTCAACCGTGAATTTTTCCATTCAGTATTTAGCAGAAAAATTGATGGATGATCATTTAAAAAAATTAGAAATAGATAAGATTACAAACGGAGCAGTGGTGATTATTGATAATCGAACTCATGAGGTTAAAGCTATGGTTGGTTCACGGTATTTCTTTGATGAAGTGAATTTTGGTCAGGTAAATGGAGCTATGGCTCCTCGTTCCCCAGGCTCTGCCCTTAAGCCATTTCTTTATGCTCTTGGTTTAATGGAGGGAATAATTTCACCCAACTCTTATTTAGAAGATGTTCCCATTGACTATGCTGGATATGCTCCTGAAAATTATAATCGTCAATTTAACGGCATTGTTTCCGCTAAAGAAGCTCTAGAGCGATCATTAAATGTTCCTGCTGTTAACTTAAGTGCAAAATTAATTAAAGACGAAAGCTTGTATGATCTTCTCAAAAAAGCTGAAATGAGTACGATTCGTGATATAGATGATTATGGATTATCCTTAGTTTTAGGTGGATGTGAAGTGACTTTATTTGAGTTGACTTCTTTATATTCTTCTTTTGCAAATGGTGGCAAATTGTATAAACCTAAGTTTAATTTAAATCTAGAGGATTCACAACCGATTGAGATATTTGAACCTGGCACTTCATTTATCATATCAGAAATTTTAGCAAATGTTCGGCGCCCTGATCTCCCTGCTGCTTGGCAGTTTACAACTTTGCCTAAAGTTTCTTGGAAGACTGGAACTTCTTATGGTCATCGTGATGCCTGGAGTATAGGTTACAATCCCCATTATACTATTGGAGTCTGGATGGGGAATTTTAATGGAGAAGGTTCATCTGCATTGGTCGGGGCCAATGCTGCAGCGCCGTTACTTTTCGATCTTTTTACTGAATTGAGCCGTGGTGAGCAAATTCAATGGTTTGAAAAACCAGAGACAGTTAAAGTTAGAAAAGTATGTGCTATCAGTGGGCAGTTACCAAATGAATATTGTGATGCCTTCGTTTCTGAATATTTTTTGGAAGATCATTCACCAATTCAACTATGTGAATTTCATAAATCTGTTTTGATAGATGAAGAGAGTGGAAAACGATTGTCATCTGGATATACAGGGAAAGACAATGTAAAAGAAAAGATCTATATTCAATGGCCTTCACGGGTGGCAACATGGAAGGTACAGAATGGATATCAAATTTATCAATTACCTGAGTTAATCTCAGATTATCAAAAACAGGTTGTTGGTGAGCCACCTGTGATTCTGTCTCCTATAGAAGAAAAAATTTATTCCTTACGAGAAGGAATACCCTTAGAATATCAAAAGATTGCTTTCTCGGCATCTGTTTCAAATGAAGTTCAGAAGATATATTGGTTTGTTGATGGAAAGATGGTGGGTAGTGTAAAAGCTGCTGAGAAGTTTTTCTACTTGCCTGAAAGAGGTAAGCATAAAGTTATCTGTCAGGATGATCTGGGAAGAATGGCAGAGATAAAGTTAACGATAGAATAGAGATATAATAATTCCGCTGGATTATATGATTCAGCGGAATTATTTGTTTTGAGTATCATATTGTTTTACTCTTCTTTACTCACGGCTACTTCATTGTCCACATGTCCTAAAAGCTCTAAATTGTTGATCAACAACCGAAATCGACAACCTAGCTGGGTGGCAGCGGCTTTACTCATTTCCATTCTGGACAGATAGATTTCAAAATAATCCATTACCTGACACATAGAAGTATCGAAGTCAATATATAAAGAAATATTTTTTTCTATCGGATCAACTTCTATTTTGGTATCTCGTATAGCTAGATTAACACGATCATGGATATCGTTGGAAGTTTTCTTGCCTACTCTCGTACGATGGGCATCGCTTTTATCAGCAAGAATTAGCGCTGATGTAACTGGACTAACCGCAAACCCTATCTCTTCTTCATGATTTGCAATAGCAGTCGTAATTGTACAAATTTCTTCAAGGGGTACTCCCATGCGTCTGAGTTCTGTAAATACAATTTGAGCTCCAGAGATTCCATGATGTTTCCTATTGAACATATTTCCAATATCGTGAAGATAACCTGTAATAGCACC
Organism: Halanaerobiales bacterium; assembly: GCA_023128035.1. The sequence continues at coordinate 10,027 of JAGMES010000004.1, forward strand.
AAGCTCAACGGTTCGCTCATCATAACCTAATGTTTCTAAGATATATTTAGTTACATATGATACATAATTTACATGGCGAAAACCATGTTCCGTATATCCTCTTGCTGATAAATAACCATGCGCTTCTTCGATCATTAAGTGGAAATCAGGATTATTTTTAACTTGTTCTAAAGTAAGCATTTTGTATTCCTCCCTATGTGACTATTTGATATATTTCAATGAATTATTGAGAAATCCTGCTTTTCTTTTTGTTAAACCTCAGGGAGAAAATTTTTCTTGTTAATTATATTAATAAATTTTAATGTTACAGAAGGAATTATTTATTAAATGTAGAATTTTTCTATTAAGGAGGTGCTTATATGACTGAAAAAGATTTCATCACAAAAAATGAATTGTATGACAGAATCGAAAGTGCTCTTGGTAAAATAAATAACACTATTAATGGAAATTATTTTCAGCTTCCATTTATAAAGAAGGATAAAACAAAATTTGATGAGCTAACAAATGAATGTATTGAACTTCAAATCGAGTTATATAAATCTTCAGATGATGCACTTGAACTGTTAGAACTCAAAAAGAAAGTAGTTAGTTTAGAAAATCAGGTTGAACAAAAAGTAAGGCCTTTAGCTTCTGTACGATTTTTATTAAGCTTTTCTTTAATTTTGGTATTTGTGATTTTACCTTTGGTTATGCTCTTAAACTCACTTAACTTACCTTTGATGATACAAGAAAGTTTTGATATTGAAGAACTAGATAAAACAATAGTTCTAGGAATCGCTGGAGCCTGTGTATATTTTGCTACTTCTTTATTATCAAAATTGGATGATAAAAGTTTAATCAATAAAAGAATATCTGGAACTATTAAATTTATTCTTAGATTATCCTTAGCAATCGTTGTTCCATTTGTCCTTATTATGATTTTGTTTAATCCAGATGGTACTGTTGGAGAAGTAGCAACTCCTGAACTATTGAGTTTTGCTTGTGGGTATAGTGTTAAACTTGTTATTGATATTTTAAACAAATTGGTTGAAAAAGGTAGTAAAATTATAGAGGTCATATAAGAATACCCCACTTAACTATTAACTAACCTTTAGAGAAGTTAAATCTTCTTTGAAGGTTAGTTTTGCTTTATGAAAAATGTTATTTTTGAAAGTATTAACTTTGTGAGTCGAATCAATATAAAATGTAAAATTAAAGTATTTATAATTGACAATAAAAGCTAATAAATGTATAATTACGATATGTGGTTTTTTAAAATAGGAATATTATACAAAAAATAATTAACAAAAAAGGAGGAGTAATATTTTGAAAAGACCGATTGAGTTACAAAATTTAGTTCAGATTTTTGAAAACGAAGAAACGCTTAAGGAAAAGGGAATTCGATTTATAACCTTAGATAGCAAGGAAAGCTTTATTTCTTATAAGCAATTATATAATAATTCATTAGCCATTTTATACTACTTACAAAACAAAGGAATCAAGCCAGGTCAGGAATTAGTTTTTCAACTGGAGGATAATTATGATTTTTTACAGGTTTTTTGGGCCAGCCTTTTAGGTGGAATTATTCCTGTACCAATCCCTGTTGGCTTAAATGATGAAGCGAAACACAGACTATTTAAAGTGTGGGGAACTCTAAACGATCCTTATCTGATTACAACAGAAAAGATAATCTCACAGGAAAACTTTTATCAGAAACAAATGAAGGAGAAAATAATATTACTTGACCAATTTGAGAAAGGGAAAGAACAAGGAATTATTTATCAGTCAAAACCAGATGATATTGCGTATATATTATTTTCTTCTGGTTCTACCGGAAGTCCAAAAGGGGTTTCTTTGACACATGAAAATATTTTAACATATATTGACTCAATGATTCAAGCATTTAATCTAACTGCTGATGATGAATTCTTAGGCTGGACACCCTTGACACATACTTTGCAGTTGACTGGATGGCATATTGTCCCAATGTTTGTAACTTGTACACAAAATCAGATGGAGACAAATATGTTTGTTCAAAATCCATTAGCATGGTTAGAAAAAGCTTCTGAACATAAGGCTACAATTCTTACATCTCTTAATTTTGCCTATAAACATCTCTTGAAATTTTACAATTCCGAGAATCATCAGGATATGGACTTATCTTTAGTTCGTTTGATTTTGACCGGTGCTGAACCAATTTCTGTTCAACTATGTAACGAGTTTTTAGATGCCATGGAGAAACATGGACTAAAACGTTATACTATACTTCCAGGTTATGGGATGACAGAAGCAAGTTTCCTTGTTAGTTCATCTCTTATTGGGACAAACTTTGTCTCCCAGAGTTTGGATCGTCGTTATCTGACGATTGGTGATAAGGTAAGAGAAGTGGATTTGGGTGATGAAAATAGTGTTTCTTTTGCTGATGTTGGTTACCAATTCCCTAATGTTTCTATCCGAATTTGTGATAATCAAGGGAATTTAGTTGATGACAATATAGTTGGTCATATTCAGGTTCGAGGCAAGACTGTTACTCCTGGATATTATAATGCAGAGGAATTAACAACGGATGCGATGACTTCTGATGGCTGGTTTAAGACAGGTGATATTGGATTTTTAAGTAATGGAAGGCTTACTGCAGTTGATCGTGTAAAAAATATTATTTTTGTTAAAGGTCAAAATTATTATCCTTATGATTTAGAACGTATAACTCATGAGGTAGATGGAATCGAGCCAGATCAGATTGGAATCTGTGGTGTAAAGGATGAAAAAGAACATATTGAAAAAATTGTTGCATTTGTTCAACATTCAGATTCACTCACAAATTTTATCCTAATAGTTTTAAGTTTAAAAAGATTTTTTAGCAAAAAAACAGGTTTAGAAATTGCTGAGGTAGTTCCTGTTTTATCTTTGTCTAAAACAGTTAGTGGTAAAATCCAAAGATTTAAATTAGCTATACAATACAAAAATGGTCAATATGATTCTGTTCTTAAAGAACTAGATCATTTGTTGAATAAAGAGGTTATGAGTAGACACATTGATCTTCCAACCAATGAAATAGAAGAAAAAGTTATCAAGATATGTACCGAAATATTTAGAACAGAAAGAATTGGAGTTTATGATAATCTAATGGAGTTAGGTCTTAATTCGCTTAAAATGACTTCTTTGATCTTAAGCATACATAAAGTATTTGATGTTGAATTAACACATAGTCAAATTGTGCAAAATGCAATAGTGAAAAAATTATCAGAATTAATCGAAAAATCAGATAAAAGCATTTATCGAACTATTCAAATAGTAGAAGAGAATGAATCGAGTAAGTATCTAGTTTCATCAGCACAAAAGAGAATCTTTGCTTTAAATCAACTTAATCAAGATAGTACCAGTTACAATATTTCTTATATGATGGTTATAGAAGGAATGTTGGATGTCGAACGTTTAAAAAACGTATGTGATAAAATTGTCGAGAGACATGATTCGCTTAGAACATCATTTGAATTGCTTGATGGTCAACCAATATCGCATGTGCACAAAAATGTTAACTTTAAAGTAGAAGAATGGGAAGTAGAAGAGAATGAATTAGAAAAGGTAGCTACTCAATTTGTACGACCATTTGATTTAAGTAAGGCTCCATTATTTAGAGTTGGATTAGCAAAATATGCAGATAAGAAATACTTACTTATGTTTGATATGTACCATATTATCTCTGATGGAAGATCACTGGAGATTTTAATAGAGGAACTGATTCAGTTGTATAGTATGAATGATTTACCAGATGTAAAGATACAGTATAAGGATTATACAATGTGGGAGAAAAAATTCATTACTTCAAGTAGTTATAAAAAGCAGGAAGAGTATTGGTTAAATAACTTCACAGGAGAAATCCCGGTACTGAATATGCCAATAGATTATGTTGAAGGAGCAACTAATGGTGCAGGGCGTCCAGCAGTAATAACCTATAAAGGAGATCAACTAAACTTTGAAATAGGAGAAGAGTTCACAGCAAAATTAAATAGTTTAGCTAAAAAGAATGGTGCGACGTTGTATATGGTGTTATTGGCTGCCTATAGTATCCTATTGTCAAAATACAGTGGACAGGAAGATATAATTGTTGGTTCCCCAATAGCAGGTAGACGTCATCAAGATTTAGAAAATATCATTGGTATGTTTGTTAATACATTGGCGATAAGAAACTTTCCAGTAGCAGAAAAAACATTTATAGAATTTTTAGTTGAGGTTAAAGATAGAGCATTAAAGGCTTATGAAAATCAAGATTATCAATTTGAAATGTTGGTCGAAAAACTTAATCTTGAGAGAAATTTGAGTAGGAATCCACTTTTTGATATGATGTTTGTACTACAAAATATAGATCAAAAGGATATAGTAATTAATGATTTGCGGTTTAGACCAGTGGACTTTAAGAAAAATACCGCAAAGTTTGATATAGAACTTTCTGCATTTAAGAGAGATGGAGGACTTAGTTTTAACTTAGAATATAGTACAGAACTCTTTAAACACGAAACCATGGAACGCTTTAGTAAGCATTTTATTGAGATTGTTACAGGAATTATTGAAAATTCTGAGGTAAAGATTGCAGAATTAGATATGATCTCTAATGAAGAGAAAGAACAAATTTTATTTAAATTTAACGATACAGATAAAGATTTTCCAGGATCAAAAACAATTTATCAACTTTTTGAGGAACAGGTTGAAAGAACACCTGAGCAGATTGCGGCAATTTTTAATGATGAGTATTTAACATATCAAGAGTTAAATCAGAAAGCCAATCAATTGGCCAGAGTTTTGCGTACTAAAGGTGTTAAAAATGATTATGTGGTTGGAATAATGTTACACCGTTCATTAGAAATGATCATAGGAATATTTGCAATTATGAAAGCTGGAGGAGCATATTTGCCGATTGCTCCAAAGTATCCAACAGAACGGATAGAGTTTATGTTAGAAGATAGTAATCAAAGAGTCCTCTTGACTAAAGGGAATTATAACGTAGATTTTAAATGCGATGGAGAAATACTCGATTTATCAGATGAAACTCTTTATTTAAGTGATATAGATAACTTGCCAATGATAAATGGTGTCAATGATCTGGCTTATGTAATCTATACTTCTGGTTCAACAGGTAAGCCGAAAGGGGTAATGATTGAGCATCAAGCTGTAGTGAACAGGATTACTTGGGAGCAAAGAAAATATCCTATAACCTCTGTTGATACAATCTTACAAAAAACACCATTTACCTTTGACGTATCGGTTTGGGAACTTTTCTGGTGGTCGATAGCAGGAGCAAGAGTTTGTTTTCTTAAACAAGATGGAGAAAAAGAACCAGAAACAATAGTTGAAGCAATTGACAAGTATCAGATTACTATAATGCATTTTGTTCCATCTATGTTAACTGCATTTTTAAACTACATCGAAAACTTCCCAGATAAAATAGATAAAATAAGTAGCTTAAGAAAGGTTTTTGCTAGTGGTGAAGCATTAAAACCAACACAGGTTAAGAATTTTAATCATCTTTTAAATAAAGCAAATAAAACAAAATTGTATAATTTATATGGGCCAACAGAGGCAACTGTAGAGGTTTCCTATTTTGAATGTTTACCTGAAAAGAATTTAGATATCATACCGATTGGTAAACCAATTGATAATATCCAACTTTATATTTTAAATAAGGAAAATAAATTGCAACCGATTGGTGTTTGTGGAGAACTTCATATCGGTGGGATAGGTCTGGCTCGTGGTTATTTAAATAGAGATAAATTAACCAGAGAAAAATTTATCCCTAGCCCTTTCAATCATGGTAGAAGAATCTATAAAACTGGGGACTTAGCTCGCTGGTTACCTGATGGAAATATCGAATATTTAGGAAGAATTGATCATCAGGTCAAAGTTAGAGGATTAAGAATTGAATTAGGTGAAATTGAGGCTAAATTATTGGAGCATGAGGACGTAAACGAGACTGTAGTTTTAGTAAAAGAAAACAGTGGAGATCAATTTATAGCTGCATATTTTACAGCGGAAAAAGAATTATCTAATAAAGAGCTTCAAGAGTATCTTTTAAAGAGTTTGCCAGATTATATGGTTCCATCTTATTTTGTGAAATTAGATTCTATTCCTCTAACTTCGAATGGCAAAGCAAATAGAAAAGCATTATTAGATATTGAAATAAACACAAATATTTCTACAGAGTATGTAGCACCTACTACTGAAGCCGAAGAAAAATTGGTAGCAATTTTTTCAGAGGTATTATCTATAGAAAAGCTTGGTATCCATGACAATTTCTTTAAACTAGGAGGTCATTCCTTAAAGGCGATTGAACTGATTTCAAAAATATATAAAGAATTTAATGTATCACTGCAGGTAAAAGAAATTTTTAGTAGCCCAACGGCTCACCAGCTTGTTCAATATTTTTCTGAGAGAGAAGAAGAATTATATTTACCGATTGAGCGGGTAAAGGATAAAGATTATTATCCTGCATCTTCTGCGCAAAGACGGATCTTTGCTTTAAGGCAGTTAGATGATGGTATTACATATAATATGCCATTGATAAAGATAATTAAAGGTGATCTAAATCAGAACAATTTTAAAAGAGCTGTAGAAGAGGTTATAAAAAGGCATGATTCTTTCTGGATGTCATTTGATTTAATGAATGGCGAAATAGTTCAAAGGCTTCAAAAAGATGCTGAATTTGAAGTTGGCGAGTTTGAAGTGAGTGAAGATCAGATTGAGAAGATAGTTTCAGAATTTGTTAGACCGTTTGATTTAAGTAAACCTCCTTTAGTGAGAGCTAATCTTATCAAATGTGCTGATAAGTATATATTTATGCTTGATATGCATCATATTATTTCAGATGGCAAGTCACTCCAAATATTTATTGATGAATTGATAGATGTATATTGTGGAAAAGAGTTAGCAAAATTAGATATTCAGTATGAAGATTATGCAGTCTGGCAGGAGAATTTTTTGACCACAGAATTATATAAAAAACAGGAGCAACATTGGTTGGAGGCTTTTGCTGATGAGATACCGGCTTTAGCTATGTCCACTGATTTCCCTAGACCGAAAGAAATGAGTTTTGAAGGTGAAATTTATCGTTTTGGATTAAATACAGAACTGGATGATCAATTATATGCGTTGACGAAAGAGAACGGTATAAGTTTATTTATGGTGCTGATGGCACTATATAATATTCTTCTGATGAAATACACATCTCAGGAAGATATAGTAGTAGGTACTGTTACAGCTGGTAGAAATCATCCTGAACTACAAAATATCATAGGTATGTTCGTTAATACACTGGCAGTTAGGACTAAGCTATCAGGAGATAATAAGTTTATAGAGTTCTTAGAAGAGGTAAAGAAAAATCTATTAACTATCTATGAAAATCAGGATTATCAATTTGATATGTTAGTAGAGAAACTGGGATTGAAGAGGGATTTTAGCCGAAATCCTTTGTTTGATACCATGTTTGCTTTTGAAGAGAGAGGAAATTCAATTAGTAATTTTGAGAATATTACATTAGTTCCTTATGAATTGAAGAATTATAAGGTAGCTAAATTTGATCTTTCTTTAATTGCTGTTGAAGTCGAAGATGGTCTGATTTTTGAGTTAGAATACAATACAGGTTTATTTAAAAAAGAAACTATTGAAAGATTAGCATCCCATTTTTCGAATATTATTAAAGAGATTGTTGCAAATCCTGAAATTTTGATTTCAGATATTGAAGTGATTTCTGAAAAAGAAAAACACCGACTGTTATTTGAGAATAATGATACTAAGACAAGTTATCCTCTTGAGTACACAATTCATCAGCTATTCGAAGAACAGGTTTCAATAACTCCTGATGAGGTTGCTGTTATTTTTGAAGATAAGAGGTTGACTTATTTAGAGTTAAGCCAGAAAGTAAATCAGTTAGCCAGAGTATTAAGGAATAAAGGTGTTGATAGTGATCAGATCGTCGGAATTATGGTTGAAAAGTCTCTGAAAATGGTAATTGGAATTATGGGTATTTTAAAAGCAGGTGGTGCTTATCTACCACTTGATCCAATGTATCCAAAAGAGAGAATCAGTTATATATTGAAAGATAGTGATATTCAGATCTTCTTAACACAGTTTCAATTTTGTGATCAGATGGAATGGGATGGTGAAATTGTCGATTTAGAAGATGAGCGAATTTATCAGGGCCAGCCCCTAATCAAAAACATAAATCACCCTAATGATCTTGCCTATATATTATACACATCAGGTTCAACTGGATTACCCAAAGGGGTTATGGTTGAACATCAGAGTGTGGTAAATCTGGTCACCTGGTATAAAATTAAGTATAATCTAAAGGAAAATCGAAATGTATTACAGTTGACAAATTATATATTTGATCCAAGTGTAGAACAGATATTTGGTACGTTGCTTTCTGGTGGAAGACTTTATCTGGCTAAAAAAGATCTGATGAGCAATAAAGATCTGTTTATTAAGTATATCGAAGAAAATCAGATAAATATTGTTGACTTTATTCCGAGTGTATTAAATGAATTGCTGATTGAAAATCCAAAAGTTGATAGTATTAGCGCAATAATTTGTGGTGGTGAAAGACTTGATGATTCACTCAAAGATAAAATTATCGCAAAAGGTTATCAGCTCTATAACCACTATGGTCCAACAGAGACTACGGTTGATGCGACAGTTGCAGAATGTAGTGAAGGAAAAACTGTAATCGGAAAACCGATTGCGAATACGCAGTGTTATATTGTTGATAAATATAACAACTTATTGCCTGTAGATGTTGTGGGAGAATTGTGTATTTCCGGTGTTGGACTTGCACGTGGTTATTTAAACAGACCAAAATTAACAGAAGCGAAATTTGTCCCGAACGTGTTTTGGCATAATCCTTTAATTAACGGAGAAAGAATGTATAAGACAGGCGATCTTGCTAGATGGTTGCCAGATGGAAATATTGAATTTTTGGGTAGGGTCGATAATCAAGTCAAAATTAGAGGTTTTAGAATCGAATTAGGCGAGATTGAGAATCATTTATTAAAGCATCAACAAGTGAAAGAAGTCGCTGTTATTGATAAGACAAGAACAGATGGTACCAAATATCTCTGTGCTTATATCGTTTCTAAAAAAGAAATGTCTGTAATTGAATTAAGAGAATTTTTGGGTAGAGACTTACCTGAGTATATGATTCCATTCCATTTTGTAAGTTTAGAGAGTATGCCATTCACCTCAAATGGAAAAATTGATCGCAAAGCATTACCTGAAGTTGAAGATAATATTCACTTAGGAGAAAATTTTGTTGAACCTGTAAATGAAACCGAAGAAAGGCTTGCAAAAATCTGGGCAAAAGTATTGGGAATTGAAAAAATTGGTGTTACGAATAAGTTCTTTGAGGTTGGTGGAGATTCAATAAAAATTATTCGCTTAAATAGTCTGATCAATCAGGAATTTAATTCGGAATTGAATGTTACAGATTTATTTAACTATAGTACGATTCGTCAGATTGCCAAATTTTTTAGCACAGATCATTCTAAGAGAGAAGAAATGTATTTGAAACGATTAAGAAGTAAAAATACAAAGAAAAATATTTCCGATAAACATATTGATATTGCAGTTGTTGGAATGTCAGGACGTTTTCCTGGTGCGAATGATTTAGATGAATTCTGGAGAAATTTAAGTTTTGGACAAGAATGGGTGCGTGACTTACCTAAGAGTAGAATAACTGAGTTAGAAGATATGATGGGTGACTTTGGAAGAAAAGAGTTTGGCAAGGCTGGATACTTAGATAATGTCACACTATTTGAACCTGAGATTTTTGCATTAAGTCGTGAAGAGAGTAAATTTATTGATCCACAACAGAGATTACTTCTGGAATTAGTTGAGGAAGCTATCTTAGATGCTGGTTATAATCCAGAAAAATTAGCAGGAGAAAAGATGGGAGTATTGGTTGCTGAATCGGAAAATGAGTACACAAGAACCTTCAAAACTATTTCGCCAATGGCTTTTATAAACATCCCATCCGTTACAGGTGCAGGTCGGATTTCTTATTTTTATAATTTCACGGGGCCAGCAGTAAATGTCGGCACTGCATGTTCATCAGCTTTAGTTGCATTATATTATGCTTGCCAGAGTTTGATCTTAAATGAAGTTGATGCAACACTTGTAGGTGGTGTTAATTTAAATATCTTCCCAATCATTCGTGATGATCAGGAAAAAGTACCGATTTTATCAATAAATCAACAAGTACGTGCTTTTGATAAAGATGCAGATGGTACACTAGCTGGTGAAGGTGGAGGAGTACTGTTCATAAAAACTCTTGATAGCGCATTAGAGGATGGAGATTCAATTTATGCCATTATCAAAGGATGGGCTATTAATAATGATGGTAATCGCTCTAATGGTATGAGTTCTCCAAGTGAAGAAGGCCAGGCAGATGTAGTATTAACAGCAATTGAAAAAGCAGAAATTGATCCTTTATCACTTTCATATATTGAAACCCATGGAACTGGAACGAAAATTGGTGATCCAATTGAATTCGCAGGCTTAAATAAGGCCTTCAATAGCCTGGGATATAAAAGGCAAACTCTTGGTATCGGTTCATTAAAAACTAACATTGGACATCTTGATGGTGCCTCAGGGATTGCGAGTATGATCAAGACAATTTTAGCATTAAAAAACAGGAAGATTCCTGCCTCATTGAATTTTGACGAACCGAATCCTTTAATTAAATTTGAAAATTCATCAATCTATATCAATGATAGATTAACTGATTGGGAATCAGATACGGTCAGAAGAGCTGGAGTAACCTCTTTGGGTTTAATTGGAACAAATGCTCATATAGTTATCGAAGAGGTTCTCGAAAAATCTACTGTACTAAAAACAGAATCAGATGAACAATATTTAGATATCGTTCAATTATCAGCCCGAACTGCATATTCGTTGGAGCTGATGGTCAAAAAACTTAATAAATACTTAAGAAAGCATCCAACTTTGACTCTTGATGACATCGCATATACCTTAAATAATGGACGGAGGAGTTATAAACATAAGTTTGTAACGATAGCAGAAAATACAGAAGATCTGATTAAAATATTGGATTCCTTTAATACTCAAAAATTAAAAGATGGAGAGAAATATTGGGTTTATCAGCAACCAAAGAAGACTAAACTAAGTCACGCTGCTTTTGTTATACCTGATTTTGTAGATGAAGCTTTAGAGATATATCAGGGATTAAATAGTGAACCAGTCTTTAAAAAGCACTATGATGAATATTTACAGAGTTTGTTGGATAAAGATTTGCATGATGTAGATATAAAAGATCCTAAGATTCAATTTACTATTAGTATGATTGCCTATGCCAAAATGTTGGAAACATATGCTGGCAAACCTGATGAAATATTTGGTTTTGGTCTAGGAAAGATTGTTTCAGATTTCTTATCAGAGAAGATATCTTTCACAGAATGTATAGCCAAAGTTAGAAACAATAACGAAAATAGATTTATATTAAAAGAAAATAATTTGCGTGAATTGGAGAGCGTTGTTATCGGTAGGGGAGTTAACTTACTGGCAGTCTTTTCTTTAAATCAGAGATTATCGAACGTGTTTGCTGATTTTTTTAGAAAAGAAAGACCTACACTTCTTTTATTAGAACCGAAAGTAGATATTTTTTACGCTGCGATTTTAGAAATGATGAAGAAGGGGTTGGAGATTAACTGGCAAGCTGTTTATAGAACTCAAAAGAGAAGACGGCTTAACTTACCTGGATATGTATTTGACCGAAGAAGTTATTACTTACAAACAGAGACCAATCTATTTGATGCTGAAATTAAATCGGAGTTTTATAATGCGCATGTTAGCAAAGATTTGATTCAAGACCATTTACTTTCAATGTTACGAGATCTGCATATAGGCGAAAATTTCGAATTGACAGATAACTTAAGTGAATTGGAACTGGATTCAGTTGATATTTTGCAGTTTGTTGGCAAAGTAAAAAAGGCATATGGTATAGATGTTCCGATGAAGTTATTCTTTGAACAACTAAAAGTTGGAGAATTATTTAACATTATTGAAGCGTCAACTAAAGACTCAAAAGAGGAAAATCTGATTTTAATTCAACCACTTAAAGAATCTGCATATACGAGTACGTATCCGATTACTTCAGCACAAAAACGATTATTGGTCATAAATGGTTTTGATAAAGATTCGATAAGTTACAATATCTATGGAGGTATAGTAATTGAGGGTGAACTTGATCTAGAACGTTTTGAAAGAGCGATAAAAGGATTGGTACAGCGGCATGAAAGTTTTAGAACATCCTTTACCATAAGTAATGGCGAACCTGCACAAAAAATTCACCAAAATCTTGACTTTCAGATTGAATATATTCAAACAGAAGGTAAATATTTAGAAAAGACTGTAGACCAGTTTTTTACACCATTTGATTTAAGTGAAGCTCCTTTATTACGAGTAGGACTTGTAGAATATGATAAGAAATATCTTTTCCTCTTTAATATGCATCATATAATCTCAGATGGAACTTCGATGATAATTTTCTTTAATGAATTTCAAATGTTATATCAAGGTGAACAATTAGAAGAGTTAAGAGTTCAGTATAAAGACTTTGCAGTTTGGCAAAATGAATATCTCAATTCAGAGCAAGTAAAAAAACAGGAAGCATATTGGTTGGATACATTTGCAGGTGAGAACGCGATTTCAGTACTCAATCTGATGACAGATTATTCAAGACCATTAAAACGGGATTATAAAGGAAAATCAGTACATTTTGAATTAAGTGAAGAATTATCAGTTAGTTTAAAAGAGTTCGTCAATGTGAACAATGTAACACTTTATATGGTACTTTTAGCGGCTTTGAATGTTTTACTACACAAATATACAGATCAAGAAGACATTATTATAGGTTCTCCAATAACAGGAAGACGCCATGCGGATTTGGAAAAAATTATTGGCATGTTTGTTAACACTCTGGCAATGAGAAATGCTCCTGTTGCTGAAAAAACTTTTATTCAATTCTTAGCTGAAGTAAAGGAAAATGCTTTGAGAGCGTTTGATAATCAAGATTATCAGTTTGAAAAGCTGGTCACAAAACTGAATTTGGAGAGAGACTTAAGTCGGAATCCTCTGTTTGATATTATGTTTGTTTTACAAAATGATGGTAATGTCGGATTTGAAATGGATGATTTGAAGTGTAGTCTGTATGAGTTCGAAAGCAATATTGCACAATTTGATATAACATTCGAAGGAGTGGAAATACAGGATCGACTGATTTTCAATATTTATTATGCTACTCAGCTTTACAAAGAGGAGACAATCAATCGAATTTGTAGAAACTTTGCTAATCTGCTCAATGAGATTATTTTAAATCCCGAGTTGTCGATTTCAGAGTTTGAGATGATAACTGATGAAGAAAAGCAGCAGCTTTTAGTAGATTTTAATGATACCAAAACAAACGATCCAAATGATCAGACAATTGTCCAACTCTTTGAAGCTCAGGTAGAGAGAACTCCTGAAAGAATAGCTGCGGTCTGTGAGGATGAGTGCTTAACCTATCGTGAATTGAATGAGCGTGCGAACCAGTTGGGACGGGTTTTGCGGAAACATGGGGCTGGCCCGGAAGAGTTAGTTGGAATTATTGCAGAACCTTCTCTTGAGATGATTATCGGAATGCTGGCAATTGTCAAAGCTGGAGGAGCATATTTGCCAATTAATCCAGATTATCCAGAAGATCGGATCGCCTATACCTTGAAGGATTCGCAAACGAAGATTTTATTGACCCAGCAAGTATTGTTAGAGCAGATTTCATTTACAGGTGAAATTATTCAAATTGATGATTCTAAGATCTATATGGGTGATTCTTCTAATCTAAATCATCTGAATAAGCCTGACGATTTGCTTTATGTCATTTATACTTCAGGTTCTACCGGCAAGCCTAAAGGGGTTATGATTGAACATCAAAATCTTATTCCTTTGATAGTGAATGCTAGGTTGAAGTTTGACTTTAATGAAAATGATGTTTGGACAATGTTTCACTCATTCTGTTTTGACTTTTCTGTTTGGGAGATGTATGGGCCATTGTTGTATGGTGGTAAAATGGTGGTAATTCCAAAATTGGCTGTAAAAAATCCAGCTGAATTTTTGAAAATATTGAAAAAGGAAAAAGTAACTGTAATAAATCAGACGCCAACCGCATTGTATAATCTATCTGCTGAGGAGATGAAAGATGAGACGAAAGAGCTGCAACTTCGCTATATTCTCTTTGGAGGAGAAGCGGCACAGCCAATTCATCTCAAAGCTTTCTATGAAAAATATCCAGAAACAAAGTTGATCAATGTGTACGGAATTACTGAGACAACTGTTCTTGCTACATTTAAAGTGATTAGCACAGTTGAGATTAATACTAATCTTAGCAATATCGGTAAACCACTACCTGATCTGAAAACATACCTATTTGATAAAAATATGCATCTCGTACCAATTGGTGCTCCAGGAGAAATTTGTATTGCAGGTTACGGAGTCTCGCAGGGATATTTGAACCGTCCAGCATTAACGGCTGAAAAATTTGTTCAAAATCCATATGTTCCAGATGAGCGTTTATATAGATCAGGGGATCTGGCTCGATTATTGCCAAATGGAGAGATGGAGTATCTTGGACGAATCGATCATCAGGTAAACATCAGAGGATTTAGGATTGAATTGGGTGAGATTGAAAACCAACTGCTGCATCATCAAATGGTTAAGGAAGCGGTTGTCATTGCGAGAAATGATGCTAAAGGTAATCAATATATATGTGCTTATCTGATTTTAGAAGGTGAGTTATCGATTGTTGAATTGAGAGAATATCTTTTAAAACAACTTCCAGAATATATGATCCCAGCTTACTTTATGCAATTAGATAAAATTCCAACGACATCGAATGGAAAGGTTGATCGAAAAGCATTACCAGAACCTATTGGAAATCTTAATACAGGAGTAAATTATGAAGCACCAAAGAATGAAGTTGAAACAAAACTGGCGAATATTTGGTCAGAGGTATTGGGAGTTAAAAATATTGGCATCAATAACAAATTTTTTGAAGTTGGAGGAGATTCTTTAAAGATCATTCGATTAACTGATCAGATCAACCATGAATTTAATAGTAACGTAACTGTCACAGACTTATTTAAATTCAGTACTATTCGAGAAATGTCATCATTACTAACTGATAGTTCTGATGAAAAGGCTTTGGATTCTGTAAATAATCTGGTCTTTAAAAATCACGTCAGTTTTAAGAATAGATCAATTGAAGGTACTTCTTATAAAGATGATGATATTGCAATCATCGGTATATCAGGAAGGTTCCCGGGTGCTGATAATTTAGAAGAGTTTTGGTCAAATTTAGCTTCTGGTAAAGATTTGATTCGCGATTTGCCTGAAAGTAGAATTGATGAATTAAATAAGATGCTTGGGGAAGCGAACCAGGGTAGATTTATGAAAGGTGGGCATTTAGATCATGTGACATTATTTGAACCAGAAATATTTGCTTTAAGTTATGAAGAGAGTAAATATATTGATCCACAACATAGATTGCTTTTAGAATTAGTCGAAGAAGCAATTCTTGATAGTGGTTATGATCCTCTGAAGTTATCTGGTCAGAATATTGGTGTATTTTTAGCTATGGGTGAAAACGCATATACGCCATTTTTTAAGAGTCCATCACCAATGGCATTTGCTAATATGCCTACAGTATCAGGGGCTGGGCGTGTGGCTTATTTGTATAATTTCGCTGGCCCGGCGCTGAACATAGATACAGCCTGCTCATCATCTTTAGTGGCATTGCACAATGCCTGTCAGAGTTTAATCAGGGATGAAACAGATGCTATCTTAATCGGTGGTGTAAGTCTGGATATCTTCCCGGTTAAGATAGATGATATGGAGAAATTACCGATTATATCTCATAGTCAACAGATACGGACTTTTGATAAAGATGCAGATGGTACTATTCTCGGTGAAGGTGGAGGAATTATCTTTATAAAACTGGTAAGCAAAGCGTTAGAAGATGGAGATCCAATTCATGCGATCATTAAGGGAAGTGCTATTAACAGTGATGGAAGACGTTCAAATGGAATGAGTTCACCAAGTGAGGATGGTCAGGCTGATGTGATTTTGAGTGCAGTGAAAAATGCTGATATCGATCCATTATCTATATCATATATTGAAACCCATGGGACAGGGACGAAAATTGGTGATCCGATTGAAGTGGCAGGTATTAGTCAGGCATTAAACATATTGGGATATAAAAAGCAATCGGTTCCTATTGGATCATTAAAAACAAATATTGGACATCTTGATAAAGCTGCAGGAATTGCTAATGTAATTAAAGCAGTGCTATCCTTAAAAAATAAAAAAATTCCTGCTTCCTTACATTTTGATGAACCTAATCCTCTGATTCGTTTTGAAGATTCACCTGTATATGTAAATGATTGTTTGGCTGATTGGGAATCTGATACGGTCAGAAGAGTCGGGGTAACATCACTAGGCTTAATTGGAACCAATGCACATGTCATTGTTGAGGAATTTTTAGAAGAAAAGAGAAGAGCATCAAAAGAACATCCAAATATCGTTAGAATATCTGCCAGAACCAGATATTCACTTGAAAATATGATGAAAAATCTGAGAGATTATTTGGTCTGTCATTCAGAGTTAACACTTGATGATATTGCGTACACTTTGAATCAGGGACGGAGAAGTTATAAACATAATTTTATAGCGATTGTAGAAAATACGGATGATCTAATCAATATATTAAATGCATCTATTACAGAAAAATTGCAAACAAAAGAAAAATATTGGCTATACCAGCAATCAAAGAAGAAGGTACCGATTGTATCAGGATTTTTTATTCCGGATCTTGAAGATGTAGATTTAGCTCAATTTAAACTATTATCTGAAAAGCAGCCAGGCTTTAAGGAATATTACGATCAATCTATAAATGATCTGAATGATCAAACTGTAGCTTCTGACTTAGAAATTCAATACATCATAAACATGTATTCATATGCAAAATTGATGGAGACTTATTCTGTCAAACCAGTGAAAGTTTTAGGAATAGGTCGGGGAATCATTATTGCAGATCTTATATCAGGAAAAATTACACTTGAGGAATGTATAGAAAAAGTTAAAAATTATGCCAAAGCTGTACTGGCAGAGAAGAAAGTTAGTGAGATTGTTAATAAGTTTTTAGAAGAGAAAGTTAATTTCTTAATCGTTTTTGCTCCTGATTTGAGATTAACCAATTTGTTTACAGACCTTTGTGTAGCAGAAGAGAAACTAGGATTGTTAATATTAAAATCAGAAATATATTCGTTATATTGCGCACTTTCTGAGATGATTAAGGAAGGTTTAAATGTTGAGTGGGATAAGGTATATCATGGTCAGAATGTAAAACGATTGAATTTACCAGGTTATGTCTTTGACCGGAAAAGTTTTTACTTAAAGTCAGAGATCAATACCCAACAGGATCTGTTTGATGATTTTGGATTGAATGAAGTGGCATGTGAGAAAGTGTTAGATGCTGTGAACATGCACGAACAGGGAATTTGTCTGCTTTGTCCTGATAATCTTGGTATTGAACAATTTTTGGCACGCAAACAAAGTCAGGAAAACCATAATATTATTCAAATTCGCCCAGGAACAGAGTTTAAAAAGAACGATGAACGAAGCTATACGATTCGCCCTAATTGTGAAGAAGATTTTGAAGCCCTGTTTAAAGAACTTAGTCTGAACCAAAGGAGTAAGAAAATTGATACAAGGAAAGTAGATCACGCAGTAAATAAAGTAACTATACGAGATAATTTATATACAATTTTACGTGATCTATATACGGGTGAAGATTTTGAGCTGACAGACTATATTAATGAACTAGATTTAGACTCGATTGATATCATGCAATTTATTGGAAAAGTAAAGAAAGCATATAATGTAGATGTAAAGATGAGATTATTCTTTGAATCACTAACACTTAATGAATTATTTAATACTATTGAGAAGTTAGTGAAAGGTTCTGATGAAGAAGATCTAATTTCAGTACAACCAGCACAGGAGTATTATCCAGTATCTTCAGCCCAAAAACGTATGTTGGTTCTTAATCAATTGGATGATCAAACAACCAGTTATAATATCTCACTTGCGTTGACCATTGAGGGTAAGTTTGATAAAGAGGCCTTTGAGAATGCAATTTATAAATTGTTCAAACGCCATGAAGCTTTTAGGACATCTTTTGCTTTTATTGATGGAGAAGCAGTACAAAAAATTCATCCTAATCTTGACTTTAAGATTGAATACATAAAAGCAGAAGAAAATGAACTTGATAAGATTACAGAAGAATTTTATAAACCGTTTGATTTAAGCAAAGCTCCTTTACTTAGAGTAGGGTTAGTTGAATATGCTGATAAACATCTATTTATGATTGATATGCAACATATCATTTCCGATGGTTTTTCTATGGATATTTTCTTTACAGAGTTTATCAAGTTATATAATGGAGAAAAATTAGATGAATTGAGAATTCAGTATAAAGATTTTGCAATTTGGCATAATGGGTATCTTCAATCTGAAGAAATGAAGCAACAGCAAGCATATTGGTTAAATCTCTTTAAAGGTGAGATTCCAGTATTGAATGTTCCTATAGATTATCCAAGACCATTGGTAAGAGATTTAAAAGGAGATTTTGTATGGTTTGAGTTAAACGAGGAATTAACAGCTCAGATTCATGAGCTTGCCAAATCAAGAGATATGAGCCTGTATATGCTATTATTATCAGCTTTCAATCTTTTACTCTATAAGTACACAGGTCAGGAAGATATTGTGATTGGTTCGCCAATTGCTGGTAGGCGTTATCCAGATGTAGAAAGGATTATTGGAATGTTTGTAAATACTCTAGTCATGCGAAATTATCTAGCAGCGGAACAGACCTTTACTCAATTTATGAATCAAGTCAAGGAAAATACCTTACAAGCATTTGAAAATCAGGATTATCCATTTGAGATGCTAGTTGAAAGACTGAATCTGGAGCGGAATTTAAGTCATAATCCGTTGTTTGATGTGATGTTTGTTTTACAAAATGCTGTTGATTCTGAAATTAGCTCAAAAGATTTAAAATTTTACATGTATGAATTTGCCTTAACAACTGCACTATTTGATCTAACTTTTGAAGGATATGAGATTGATGATCGGTTAGGTTTCAATATTCAATATGCTACACAACTCTTCAAAAAAGAGACAATTGAAAGAATGACAGAGCATTTTTGTAATATACTGAATGCAATCATTCAAAATCCTGAGTTACGTCTCTCAGAAATTAATATGATTTCGCCAGAGGGAAAATATCAGCTCACAATTGGCTTTAATGAGACCAATCAAGAATATCCGAAAGATAAAACGATTCAGCAGTTATTTGAAGAGAATGTAGAAAAGAGGATAGATCAGATCGCGGTTATATTTGGAGAGAATCATTTAACATATGGAGAGTTAAATGAGAAGGCGAATCAACTTGCCAGAATATTGACAGAAAAAGGAGTTAAACCAGATAAGATTGTAGGTATCATGATGGAGTCCTCATTGGAAATGTTCATCGGGATTTTAGGTATTTTAAAAGCAGACGGAGCTTATTTGCCAATTGATCCAAAATATCCAATTAATAGAATAGAGTACATGTTATCAGATAGCAAAACGTCTATCTTATTAACACAATATCATTTAGTAAATCAGATTAAATTTAGTGGTGAAATGATTTCAATTGATGCAGAAGAGTTATATAGAGGTGATATGAGAAATTTACCTAAGATTAGTACTGCGAAAGATCTAGCATATGTGATATATACTTCTGGATCGACAGGTAAGCCAAAGGGAGTAATGATTGAACATCACTCATTAGTCAATTTAGTTGTATGGTATAATCATTGCTATAAAGTAACAGACTTAGATAGAAGCACCAAATATGCAGGATTTAGTTTCGATGCTTCTGTATTGGAAATATTCCCTTATATGATTACAGGATCAACAATTCATATTATTCCTGAGGAGATAAGATTGGATATCAATATGTTGAATGAGTATTTTGAAAACAATAGGATTACAATCAGCTTTTTACCTACTCAGTTATGTGAACAGTTTATGAATGTTGATAACCAATCATTAAGATTGTTGCTTACAGGTGGAGATAAGCTAAGAAGTTATAAAAAGAGAAACTATCAAATTGTAAATATTTATGGGCCAGCTGAAAATACCGTAGCTACGACAAGTTTTGTAGTTGATAAAGACTATGCTAATATCCCGATTGGTAAACCGATAGCGAATACAAAAGTATATATATTGGATGCAGAAAATCATTTGCAACCGATAGGAATAGCAGGTGAGCTTTGTATTGTTGGAGATGGTTTAAGTAGAGGTTATCTAAATCATTCTAATTTAACAGAAGAAAAATTTGTCCTGAACATATATCAACCGGGTCGTAGAATGTATAGGACAGGAGATTTGGCGAGATGGCTAGCAGATGGAAGTATTGAATTTTTGGGAAGGATAGACGATCAAGTTCAGATTAGAGGATTTAGAATTGAGTTAGGTGAGATAGAAAATCAACTTTTGAGTCATCCAAAGATTCGCAAAGCGGTAGTTATGGATAGGGAAGATACCAATAGAAACAAATATCTCTGTGCTTATATCGTTTCAGATGGAGAATTTAAGATAGCTGATTTAAGAAGATATCTAGGTAAAGAATTACCAGATTATATGATTCCTGCTCACTTTATCAGTTTAGATCAAATACCACTAACGCCGAATGGTAAGATTGATCGGCGAGCACTACCTAAACCAGATGTCAGTGTAAACATACGAACTGAATATGTGGCTCCTAAAACAGAAGTTGAAAAGAAGATGGCGGAAATATGGTCAGAGATATTGGGAGTAGAACGAGTCGGGGTCAATGATAACTTCTTTGAATTAGGTGGACATTCTTTAACTGCAATCTCTGTTGTACAGAAAGTAAATGAAGATTTGGGTGTAGAACTACCATTACGAGAATTTATGAAAAATCCAAAGATATGTGAACTCGCTAGTTCTATCAGAGATTTTAAGAAGGTGTGTGTAGGTTATTTAGAGAAGGATGATAATCTGATATTATTAAAGACTGGTAATGATCAAACCAGACATCTCTTCCTGATTCATGATGGAAGTGGTGAAGTTGGAGGATATATCGACTTCTGTGAGCATATAATATCTGATTTCAACTATTGGGGAATTCGTGCAGATAGGTTAGAAGATTATCCAGCAGATGAATTGACAATTGAAGAGATTGCGCGAAAATATATAGAAAAGATCAGAGTGATTCAACCAGATGGGTCGTATTACATCGCTGGTTGGAGTTTGGGTGGTACTATCGCTTTTGAAATGATCAGTCAGTTAGAAGAGCTAGGGGAAGAAGTTGCATTTGGTGTTTTAATCGATACTTATCCACCAGAGTTGGATTCATGGGAAGAGATTGATGAAATTGCTGTTGGATCAGAAGAGGGAGATCTTGACGAGTTCAAAAATTCTATCCCTGTTGAAATAGCAAATGTAATACCGAATTTTGAGCACCTCAGTATTAAAAAAGTTATCCACTATTTGAATGTTATTAGAATTTTATTCAATGCACGAGTGCATTATATCCCTACTAGAAAGATTGATACTCAGATTCACTTCTTTAAAGCAATTGCAACAGAGATGCCTAATCAAGATGAATGGAATCAATACTGTATTAGACCAATGAAAGTATATGAAATTGCTGGAGATCATTTTTCGATTTTTAGATCAGAGGAGGTAGTGGGTTTTGCTGAGGTGTTTGGGAAGATACTTAGGTAATTAAGAATTATATATAGGTAAAAATTAACAACTTCTAAATAACCTGGCGATGTTATTCGCCAGGTTTATTTTTTAGGTTTGTTCCTATCTCACCCTCAAACAATGGTTCTAGACAATACTGCGAAAATTGAGTAAATAATTTTTGCTATTTTTTTACTAGTCTGTCTATTCCAATATCACTTGATTATTACGTATCTTTACTGTATAATTATTTAAATAACCCCCTATTTAATTCGCTAAAGTACTAAAGTATCGAGGAGGGAGCAGAAATGAAAATACCATCAGGTTGTGCAATTGCTGGAATAATGGATACAACAGGAGCAAAGATAAATGGACAACAGATAAGAGAAATGATCAAAGTTATGCATGAACGCTCAAATGGCTTAGGGGGAGGATTTGCGGGATATGGGATTTATCCTGAATATAAAGATTGTTATGCATTTCATATCATGGCAATGACTAAAGAAAGTCAAAATACCTTAGAAGTAGAGCTTAGTAAAGATTTCACGATTGAGTTGAGTGAAGAAATACCGACAGTCCTGACAAAGAAGATTCAAAATTCTCCAATCCTTTGGAGATATTTTTTAACCTTAAAAGAAAATCACATAAAAAACCTTGATGAAGACGAAGAACAGATTACTGAGTTTGTAAAAAGCCGAGTATTAGAATGGAATCATGTATTAAAAGATTTATATATCGTTTCTTCGGGGAAAAACATGGGAGTCTTTAAAGGAGTGGGCTATCCTGAAGATTTAGCGGATTTTTATCAATTAGAGGAATATGATGGATATATTTGGACAGCACATGGTAGATTTCCGACGAATACACCAGGTTGGTGGGCTGGAGCACACCCATTGGCATTGATGGATCTATCTGTCGTACACAATGGTGAAATATCATCATATGGAACAAATAAGCGTTTTCTTGAGATGAATAACTATTATTGTGATCTCAGGACTGATACTGAGGTTATTGCTTATATTATAGATCTTTTAAATAATAAACATAAGTTACCAATGGAATTGGTATATAAAGTTTTAGCTGCACCATTTTGGGCCAAAATCGATAAATCTGAAGATAGAGAACTTCTCACGGTTTTACGTAAAACTTATGAGAGTGCTCTATTAAATGGTCCTTTTAGTATTATTGTAGCAAACCCTACTTCGATGGTTGGGTTTAATGATCGGATAAAACTTCGTCCAATGGTAGTAGGCTATAAGGGAAGCAAAGTGTATATGGCGAGTGAAGAAGCAGCTATAAGAGTTGTATGTCCAGAACCAGATAAATTTGCTTTTCCAAAAGCAGGAGAGGCAGTTATTGCTCATTTAGATCAAGAGGTAGCCAGGGTAGGAAAGAAGGTGATTAGCTTATGATGCGAAAAACTAGAGTTGCGGCTCAGTTTAAAATTAAAATTAATCGAAATCTATGTATTGATTGTCGTAAGTGTGTTAACGGATGTGGATGGAGTGCAATTCGGTATGATGATCATAATCTAATTCCTGAAAATCATAAATGTGTAGGTTGTCACTACTGTGTCTACTCTTGTCCTACAGGGGCGATTTCTATTGAAAAGAATTCTTTAGCCTTTGCTGATCATGGTCATTGGACTCCATATTATATAGAAAATGTTTATCGTCAGGCGGAGCAGGGTGGAATGCTCTTAGCTGGAACAAGTAATGATCGACCAGTGATTGATCTATGGAGTCATATGATTTTCGATGCTTGTCAGGTAACAAATCCACCGATTGATCCGATTCGTGAGCCAATGGAATTAAGAACTTATCTTGGTCGAAAACCAGATAATATTAAAGTGGAAAAAGATAAAAGTGGCTATAAGCTACAGACAGAATTGTATCCTAACCTGAAATTAGAAACTCCAATCCTATTTTCTGCGATGTCTTTTGGAGCAGTAAGCTTACCAGTTCATCAAGCTCTCGTAAAAGCTGCAAAAAATATGGGAACCTTTATGAATTGTGGAGAAGGTGGCCTTCATGAGAGCCTTTATCCTTACAGTGATCAAGTAATTGTACAAGTAGCATCTGGGCGGTTTGGTGTTGACCAAAAGTATTTAAAAAATTGTGCTGCTATTGAGATTAAGATTGGGCAGGGAGCAAAACCTGGAATAGGTGGACATTTGCCTGGAGAGAAGGTAGGTCAGGAGATTTCCAAGACCAGAATGATTCCAGAGGGCACAGATGCTATTTCACCAGCTCCACATCATGATATTTATTCAATTGAAGATTTACGTCAGTTAATCTATGCGTTGAAAGAGACAGTAGGTTATAAAGTACCTGTTGGAGTTAAAATCGCTACAGTAAATAATGTAGCCGCTATAGCTAGTGGTGTAGTTCGGGCTGGAGCAGATATCTTATATCTTGATGGTGGGCAGGGCGGAACTGGCGCAGCACCAACAGTGATTCGTAATAATATGGGAATGCCAATCGAAATTGCTCTAGCAGTAGTAGATGATCAATTGCGTAAAGAGGGAATTCGTCACCAGGCTTCAATTATTGCTGCTGGTGGATTTAGAGACAGTGGAGATGTTGCAAAAGCAATTGCTTTAGGAGCAGATGCTGTCAGTATTGGTACAGCACCTTTGATTGCGATTGGATGCCATATGTGTAAAAAATGCTATACAGGCAACTGTTCTTGGGGAATTGCTACTCAAAGAGAAGATTTGGTAAGTCGATTGGATGTTGATTATGCTGAGGAGATGTTGACGAATTTAGTGCGAGCCTGGTCTTTAGAAATAAAAGAAATGCTTGGTGCGATGGGTCTAAATTCTATTGAAAGTTTACGTGGAAATAGGGAACGTTTAAGAGGAATTGGTCTGGATCAAAATACTTTAAATATACTTGGAATTAAAGCAGCAGGTAATTGATATTTTTTTCAGGAGGTGAAAAGATGTTTCAACTGGATGGAACGGAATTACATTATCGAAAATTAAATGAACAGATTAAACTTTTGGCTCAAAAGATCGAAAATATTCAAATAGATAATGTGTCAGGGCAACCTTACATCGGAGCAGGCCTTACAGGTAAATTGCAACTAATCATTAATGGAGTACCTGGAAATAATCTTGGTGTGTTTATGGATGGTGCAGAGATTTTTGTTCATGATAATGCACAGGATTTAATTGGAAATACTATGAATGAGGGAAAAATTGTTGTCCATGGTCACTGTGGGGATGTAATTGGATACGGGATGCGTGGTGGAGAGATTTATATCAGAGATCGGGCGGGTTATCGTGCTGGAATTCATATGAAAGGCCATGAGGAAAAATTTCCTGTTATCGTGATTGGCGGTACTGTGGGAGATTTCACAGGTGAGTATATGGCTGGTGGGGTCATAATCGTTCTTGGACTTAATTCAGAGGAACCTCTTGTCGGAGATTACCTGGCTGTTGGTATGCATGGTGGTGCGATTTATCTTCGAGGTGAAATTGATGAAGAAACGCTGGCCCCGGGTGTAGGAATTTTACCAATGGATGAAAAAGATTTATTTCTGCTAAGACGACATGTAAAAGAGTATTGCGCTCATTTTGGAGAAAATATGGAACAGATCATGGCAAAGAAATTTACGAAAATAGGGCCATTATCTCATAGGCCATATAAAAGATTATATTCATACTAATTATTCTGCCTCTAGCTAAAAACTGGAGGCTTTTCATATGGAATATTAAGCAAAAATCCTTTGTATTTTTAGAAAGGGCTTTCTTATAAAATGTAGAATTTAAGTAATAAGTCCAGAGTGAGGGGTGATCTTTTGAAGAAAGGAAGTATATTTAACATTCAAAGATATTCAGTACATGATGGCCCAGGTATTCGTACTACAATTTTCCTAAAAGGATGTCCTTTAAGCTGTTGGTGGTGTCATAATCCTGAAAGTCAATCGAGTAAATTAGAACGTGTATTTAGACAAGAACAGTGTATCGGGTGTGGAACTTGTATTAAAATCTGTGCAAATAAAGCTATTGTATTGATAGATGGAAAAGCAAGTATAAATGATGCTAGCTGTTCTTTGTGTGGTGAGTGTGTACACTTTTGTCCTGTTAATGCAGTAGAAATGATGGGTAAAATAGTAACCGTAGAAGATGTAATGAAGGAGATCAAAAAAGATGTGATATTCTTTGATGAATCAGGGGGAGGGGTAACTTTCTCAGGAGGCGAACCATTAGTGCAAAATGAATTTCTGTATGACCTTTTGGATCGTTGTAAACAAGAGGAGATTCATACGACAGTTGATACATCTGGATATATTTCCTGGGAAAAGTTGAATCAAATTGCATCTAGAACAGATTTGTTCTTATATGATATTAAATTAATGGATAATGAAAAACATAAAAAATATATCGGAGTTTCTAATGTCCTGATCTTAGAGAATTTGAAAAAGCTATCTGAGAGCGATAAAAAAATCTTTGCACGAATCCCTGCTATACCCGGAATCAATGATGATGACGAAAACATCATAAAAACAGGAGAATTTTTATCAAAATTGAAGATTGATCAGGTAAATCTTTTACCATATCATAATATTGGTATTGATAAGTATAAGAAATTAGGAATGACATATAAGGTGCAAAATGTAAAAGTCCCATCAGATGAAAAAATGAATCAGCTATCGGAAATCTTGAAGAGGATGGGATTGAATGTAAAAATAGGAGGTTGATTTTATGAACGAAAGAGTCCGAAAATTAAGAGAACAAAGTTTAGAATCTATACCACATATAACAATAGAACGTGCGAAATTGTTGACTGAAGCCTATAAAAAATATGAAGGAACAGTTTCGATTTCCGTACTTCGCGCTTTAGCTTTTAAACATGTGATGGAAAACAAAACGATTTGTATCAATGAAGGTGAATTGATCGTTGGCGAAAGAGGAGAAGAACCTCAATCTACACCTACATATCCGGAATTATGTTCTCATAGTATTCAAGATTTAGAAATCATCAATGAACGGGAGAAAATCTCATTTGCAGTAAGCGAGGAAGTAAAAAGAGTTCAAGAAATGGAGATCATTCCATTTTGGCAGAAGAGATCAATTCGGGAAAGAATCTTTAAAGAGATGACTAAAGAATGGAAAGAATGCTATGCTGCGGGTATCTTTACTGAGTTTATGGAGCAAAGAGCACCTGGTCATACGGTTGCTGATGACAAAATTTATCAAAAAGGTTTTTTGGATTTTAAGAAAGATATAGATCAGGAATTACAAAATATTGATTATATAAATGATGAAAAAGCTTATGAAAAACAAGAAGAACTTAAAGCCATGAGTATTTGTGCAGATGCAATCATCAGATTTGGAGAACGCCATGCTGAAAAAGCTAAAGAGATGGCAGAGAAAGAAGAAAATTTAGTACGCAAACAAGAACTTTTAAAAATTTCTGAAGTCTGTTCTCATGTACCAGCAAATAAACCTAGAAACTTTCATGAGGCATTACAGATGTATTGGTTTGTTCATCTTGGCGTAATAACTGAATTAAATACATGGGATTCATTTAATCCAGGCAGACTTGATCAGCATCTATATCCTTTTTATAAAAACGAGATTGAAGATGGAACTTTAATTGATGATAAAGCAAAGGAATTATTGCAATGCTTTTGGGTGAAGTTTAACAATCAACCTGCTCCACCAAAGGTAGGTACAACTTTGCTTGAGAGTGGAACATATACCGATTTTGCAAATATCAATAGCGGTGGCTTAAAGAAAGATGGTTCTAATGGGGTGAATGATGTAACATATTTGGTTCTTGATGTAATTGATGAAATGAGACTATTGCAACCAAGTTCTAATATTCAATTAAGCAGAAAAAATCCTGATAGATTCTTAAAAAAGGCAATTAAAATCGTCAGAAAGGGTTGGGGCCAGCCTTCAATCTTCAACGCTGATACAGTTATTGAAGAGATGTTAAGACAGGGTAAATCTATAGAAGATGCCAGATGTGGGGGTACTAGTGGATGTGTTGAAACAGGAGCCTTTGGGAAAGAAAGTTATATACTAACTGGATATTTTAATCTGGTTAAAGTATTAGAGATCACTTTACATAATGGAATTGACCCATGTTCAGGTAAAATGCTAGGAATTAAAACAGGTGATCCAGCAGATTTTCTTAATTTTGAAGAGTTACTTGA
Source organism: Halanaerobiales bacterium (assembly GCA_023128035.1). Next base: position 38,032 of record JAGMES010000004.1, read on the forward strand.
TGCATACAAGAAACAGCTTTATCATTTTATTGAAATAAAAATGAGAGGAAATAATATAATTGAAAAATTATATGCTAAGTATATGCCAGCACCATTTCTTTCGATTATCATTGATGACTGTATTAAAAAAGGTCAGGATTACAATAGTGGTGGCGCAAGGTATAATACAAATTACATTCAAGGAGTTGGGATTGGGAGTATCACAGATAGTTTGACTGCATTAAAGTATCATGTTTTTGATAAGAAAAGCTTAAGTATGCAACAACTATTAAAGATAATGGAAAACAATTTTGAAGACAACGAACATATTCGACAATTATTATTAAATAATACTCCGAAGTTTGGAAATGATGATGACTATGCAGATAGTATTATGACTACAGTTTTCGAAGCCTTTTATGATGAAGTTAATGGTCGAAAGAATTTAAAAGGTGGTCATTATCGGATAAATATGCTTCCAACAACATGCCATGTTTATTTTGGATCAGTGATCAATGCTACTCCAGATGGAAGAAAAGCGAGCCTCCCACTTTCTGAAGGTATTTCACCAGTTCAGGGAGCGGATCGATTGGGGCCAACGGCTGTAATTAAGTCAGTTTCTAAGATGGATCAGATAAAGACTGGAGGGACACTATTGAATCAGAAGTTTACTCCTGAATTATTGAAAGATGATGAAGGGATTAATAATGTAGCACACTTAGTAAGGGCATATTTTAAACTTGATGGACATCATATACAGTTTAATGTTGTCGATGCTGAAACTCTCAGAGATGCACAAAGAGAACCAGAAAAGTATAGAGATTTGATTGTTCGTGTAGCAGGATATAGTGACTATTTTAATAATCTTAATAAAGACTTACAGGATGAAATAATTAATAGAACAGAATATAAATGTTTTTGAAGGGAAGAATTACAGTGAAACTAGAGATTTTTGTAAATTTTCCAGTATTTGAAACTGAACGATTAATTCTTCTGAAAGGCGTTAAGATTGGAGGAGTCTTTATTGCAAAAAAATAATAAATTTATCACCATAGAAGCAACAAATGATTATAGATTGATAGCAGTCAGTGACATACATGGAGCAGCGCATTTAATTAATCAACTGCTAGATAAAGTGAGATTGCAAGAAAAGGACTATCTTGTGGTAGTAGGAGATTCAATTGAAAGAGGAAAATATAATGTAGAGATGATTGACTTTTTAAAAGAGCTTTCCAAAAGAGAAAATACTTTTATTTTATCTGGAAATTGGGAAGAAAGTTTGTTAGACGTTCTCTTATCAGAGAATAAAGCTGATATTTTGCTTAATTATAGTAAATCTGTTTCATATCCGAGTACTTTGAAGGTATGGGCAGAACGATTAGGAATTGATCTATTCGATGTTGAAGATTCGAAGACTTTTCAAAAACGACTCGTTAATAGCTATAAAGAGGATATTGAGTTCTTAAATTCTTTTCCACTAGCATTAGAATTAGATAATTTTATCTTTGTCCATGCAGGTATAGATAATATTAAAAATTGGAAGGATTCTGATCCTGAAGTATTGTTATCATGTCCAGAGTTTTTAAATAAAAAGCACTGTATTGATAAATATGTTGTTGTTGGACATTGGCCTACTTCAAATTATCGAAATAACAGTATAAATAGTGACATTATTATTGATGAGGATAAAAAAATAATTTCTTTAGATGGAGGTTATGGAGTTAAGTCTACTGGTCAGCTTAATGCTTTGATTATCGAGAAAAATGGTGATGAGTATAAGTTTTTAACTGAATCTATTGATGATTTAAAATTATATAAAGTACAAGAGACTCAAAATATTCAAGATAATTCAAATGTAAAAGTTAGTTGGCAGGATAATGCAATTGAAGTATTAAAAAAGAAAAATGAGTTTTCGCTTTGTAGAAAAGTTAGTACTAATGAAAAACTTTTAATAAAAAATGAATTTATAAAAAAGAAAGGTGAAGGTTATATTTGTAACGATGATTATGTATCTTTATTTTTGAATGTAAAAGAAGGCGAGATAGTTAAAGTAGTAGATTATTATGGTCAATATGCTTTAGCCAAATATGAGAATGAATTTGGATGGATTCATAAGAATAAGCTTATTAGTTTGTAATAAAAGATTTAAAAGGACTTCTGTATACAGAAGTCCTTTATTAGTTACATGCTATGAAATTAGTATTACTTATAAGGTAGCACGTTTAATAAGTTATCTACAGTAACAAAATTATAACCGAGGATTTTTAGTGTCTAGATTAATTCAGGTAGCACGTTTACTGTAGTGGCAAAATTTTGTTCTGTATATCAAATAAAAGAATAAAGGAAAATAAGTTTTTTTGTTGAAAAAGAACAGAAAGAACTTAAAGGAGGTTTCGAGAATGAGGTACTTACGATATGCATGTATTATGATTTTTATACTCATAAACATTCTTACAAACGTAGTTTTAGCTGAAGATTTATCTGAAAACATAGATTCTAATATGGTAAAAAAAGTAAAGCCATTAGCTCTAAAAGAAGGAGACACAGTAGGCCTTGTTGCATTAGCGTCCCCTGTAGATAAGGAAAGTCTGGAAAAAGGTATAGAATATCTTCGCGAAGCCGGGTATAATGTTTTGATTGGAGAACATGTTTGCGAAAGAAATGGCTATTTAGCAGGTGCTGACGAATCAAGAGCTGAAGATTTACATAATATGTTTATGAATGAGGATGTAAAAGCAATTTTTTGTGTAAGAGGAGGTTATGGATCTGCCAGAATAATTAAGTACCTTGATTTTGATTTAATAAAAAATAATCCAAAAATTTTTATGGGATATAGTGATATTACTTTTTTATTGAATGCTATTTATCAAAAAACAGGTTTAATAACTTTTCATGGTCCAATGGTTGCATCTGATATGAGTCGAATGGATAGTAAATCATATAATGCTCAGGCAATGGATAATATTATTGTGAAGACTACGGAATTGCCTGAAATTAGCTGGCATTCATCAGTAGAATCTCTATTTATTAAAGAAGGGTTAGGTATAGGTGAATTGGCTGGCGGAAATCTTTCGATAATTATCTCATCTATTGGTACGCCTTATGAAATAGATACAAAAGGAAAAATTCTTTTTCTTGAAGAAGTTGGAGAACCTACTTATCGCATAGATCGTATGTTAAATCAATTAAAAATGACTGGAAAATTAGATGAGATTGCAGGTTTGGTTTTTGGGGAATCAGTAAATTGTAATCCTAGATATGCAGGTGAACTTACACTTTTAGATCTTGTCAAAAGTTATACTGAAGATTTAAATGTTCCAGTTTTATTTGGAGTGCCATTAGGTCATGGATTTAACAAAGCAACACTTCCAATTGGAGCAGAAGTTTTACTGGATTCTGAGACAGGTTTATTTTTATTGGGAGCGCCAGTCACTATTTATGAACGTTAGAAAATTTAGAAAAACTAAATTTATAGAAATATAGTTAATTTAAACTTAGCTAATAATGGAGATTATAACCTGAAATACGATGTGTTTCAGGTTTAGTTATTTCTATAATTAAAGAAGATGGGAATTCATCTATCTAAAAATGTTGTTTAAAGGAAGGTAAAAGTAGAAACTTGGCGAAGTACAAGATACTATAGAGGTTGAAGATGGTAATGAAATAGGAGAAAATATTCTTGGTGGATTAGAAAAGCAGAATCTTTTAAGCTTTTAATTTGATAGGGGAAATGTCATGTATGGTGATTTTCTTTATCAATTAAAAGGTATACATATACCTTATTTCGAAGAAAGTTTTTTTGTGTTTCATTATCTAAAGGTTTAGATAGTTTAAGCTTTTTTGCGAAGATAGGTCGGAAAAATTTGTATGAATCTATTCGAGATTATTTCTACTATATTATCGGAAAGGAATGATAAATAGTGAAAAAAAATTCTGTCACAAAAATCGTCAAGGAAGATAGTAATTTTCAATATTTTGAAGTAATCAAAAGAAACAGAAACAAAAGGCATAAATATAGAAAGTTTTTCATAGAGGGTGTAAAAAATATTAATGAAGCAATTAGAAATGACTGGGAGATAAGTTCTTTCCTTTATTCTGAAGGTCTGAGGTTATCAGATTGGGCAAACGATTTATTAAAAAATGTTAAAGCAGATGCAATATATGAGCTTTCCAAAAATTTAATGGACAAATTAAGTGATAAGGAAAATACTTCGGAATTAATAGCTATTGTCAAAATGAAAGATGATGATGCAAATAGAATAAAATTAACAGAAAATCCTTTTATAGTGGTTTTTGATAGACCCTCTAATAAAGGAAACTTAGGAACCATTATCCGGTCTTGTGATGCATTCGAATGTAATGGATTAATAATTACGGGTCATGCTGTTGATTTATATAGTCCAGAAACAATGGTCTCATCAGTAGGTTCATTTTTTAGTCTGCCTACTTTAAGATTGCCATCTTATAAGGAAGTATATGCTTGGATTCAAACATTCCAAACGCGATATCCTGATCTTCAAATCGTCGGAACCAGTGCTAAAGGTGATTGTTATATTGATCAGTGTGACTTCTCAAGACCTACAATATTACTAATTGGAAATGAAACAATGGGTCTTAGTAGGAATTATTCAGAATTGAGTGATTCCATGATTAAAATTCCAATTGGTGGATATGCTTCCTCTTTAAATGTATCTTGTGCTGTATCAATAGTGTTATATGAAATTAAAAGACAAAGGTATCTATAAAAAATAAAAAGTGAAGAAGGAGCGAAGGTCAGTTGGGAAAAGAATTCGAGATTATCTTTTATGGCTTATATAAGATATTTTTTAAAATTAGCATTAGAGAGCAAATTAATTAAGGGAGAATACATATGGATAAATTAACATTCACTGTTGATGAAGCTATTGAATTTGCTAAAAGAGGAGAAATTGAAGAATGGGTTCACTTATTTTTAAATTCTGTTGGAGATAATGTACCTTTTTCAGAAGGGCTAAAACTTCTCTAAAGAAGTTGGATAGACCCTCTATTGATTGAGCTTGATAAATTAGAAAGATGTTGCGGGCCAGAACCTGAAATGAAGTATGTTGATTCAGTTGAAAACTGGGAAAAACATATAAGTTGGTTTCAAAAACTCATTTGTGATGGATGGGATATGGCACCATTAATTGTGGAGAATATTGAAGGTAAACTAATTATAAGTGATGGCAACCATCGTTGGGAGGCTATGAAAAGAGAGAACTTCGAAAAATGCTGGGTCATAATTTGGGATAGCGATAGTGAAGATAATCTCCAGAAGTATGAAGAGTATTTAACGACAGTTCAGAAGGGGAATCTCTCTCCTCTATAGGTGGGGGTAAAAGTCTTACAATAATTTCAAAAGGAGACCACTTCTTGAAGGTGCAATCACCTTCTTTTAGGTGCAATCTCCTTCTGAAGTCGTTAAACTTAAGAAATAATAACTTCGTTATTATTTCGACTTTAACGACATTTTGAATAGAATAGCAAAGTTTTATTAATGGAGCCTGGATATATAATTTCAGGTTCTTTTTTATATCTTGATTTTGTAATTGACTAAAACGATAACCTGTAACCTCAACTGAGAAAGTTTAGGATCAATTGGGGCAGACTATTTTAGTTCACATTAATCTATTAACTAAAGTCTCTCATACGTTCTTCGAAAGTAATATTTTTTTGAGTAATTTCTTGAGCAACTTTTATTCCAACATATCGAAGATGCCATGGTTCATAAACATAACCTGTAATCTCTTCTTTTCCATTTGGATATCGAATAATAAATCCGAAGTTTGGGGCATTTTTTGCTAACCAAATTCCTTCAGGTGTATTGCCAAAGGCTTGATGTAGTCTATATCCCATATTTGGACTTGAAATATCAATTGCAAGTCCGGTTTGATGTTCACTTTGTCCAGGATAAGCACTTGTCTTATTGGCTACTTCTTTACCGAGTTTTCGTGCTTTATAATCGAAGATTTGTTTTTGTCTGTGATAGGAACGATATGCTGATACGCCAACAAGATTGAAATTATCTTCTTTTGCTTTTTTGAATAAGTTCTCTATCGCTTGAGCTGCTTCTTTTCTCATCAATTTTTTTGGTAAATCTTCTTTAAATGAAAAGGGGATATTTGGCTTAACTAAGTTTTCTGGTATATAATCTGCTGGTAAACTATGCTCTTTATTGACTAATACTAAAACTCCTTTTACGTCAGTCTCTTTTTTTATATCGTTTTTAGGGTTATCAGGTTTTTCTAAGTTGTCATTTTTAAGAGATTCTTTTGTTTGAGATTGATCTGATTGGTTATGGTTCATTTCTGTAGAGGTTTCTTTAATTTTATTCGCTTTCCAGAAAGTGATTTTTGAAAAATCGTTTTCTACATCTGTATAAGCAATGATACTGGTTATTAAGACTATTATTAAAAATAAAAAGTAAAATAATCGTTTCATGATTTTTGCTCCTCCTTTAGTTTCAGTTATATAGTTCAGTGGAAGTAACTTATAATAGTTATCAATTCTCTTCAAAAATTATAACATTTGTTTTATAAAAAGCCAAGGTGTATTATATGGTAATAAAAAAATATGTTTAGTACAATTTTTTTTGAAACTTTTTGTGAAGTTATACGTCTAAAAAGATAAATATAAAAAATACAGGAGTGATCGAAATGATTAAAAAAACATTTTTAGCAATCTTAATTCTTTCTATTATTATCATCCCAACTGTCTGGGCAGAGCAAGCAACAACTGTTGAAAGTAGTTCTGTTAAACAGGAAATATCGTATAGTATTCCTGAAAATACGATTGGTATTGAAGGAATCATTAAAGAAATTAGAAAAGATATGGATAAAGTTATTGTTCTCGTAGAAGGTCAGAGATTAAATGATGAAGGGTATGATCAAGTCAAGTTAGTAATTCATGATGATACACAAATTATTAATGAAAAAGATAATGCAGAATTGAGTTATGGAGATTTTAAAGAAGGTATGGTTATCAAAGGTTTTTATGGGCCAGCAGTTACCAGAAGTTTACCACCAATGGGAGTAGCAAAATTAGTATTAGTACAGGAAAGAAAAATTCCAGAGGAAATATATACCTATGGAACAATTGGACAAATCAGAGAGGTTAAAGGTGGAATAATGGTGGATATCATAAATGAAGCAGGTGAAAATGAAATTAATTTGGTCATTAGTGATAGAACTATTATAACTGATCAATCAGGATTAGAATTATCAAAGGATGAACTGAAGGAAGGTTTAAAGATTAAAGCAAGCTATGGGCCAGCTGTTACTGCGAGTTTGCCTCCTATAGGAACAGCGAACTCAGTAGTAGTAGAGGAACAAAAGATTCCAGAGGAAATATATACTTATGGAACAATTGGACAAATCAGAGAGGTTAAAGGTGGAATAATGATTCATATTATAAATGACGCAGGTGAAAATGAAATTAATCTGGTTATCAGTGATAGAACTGTTATAACTGATCAATCAGGATTAGAATTATCAAAGGATGAATTGAAGGAAGGTTTAAAGATTAAAGCAAGTTATGGGCCAGCCGTTACGATGAGTTTACCTCCAATCGGAAATGCAGATAAAATTATTATAATTGCAGAATAAATTTTCTGGAATAATTTGTTTAATATTTACTTTTATCTGTATCATCGAAGCATGGCGATTGGTCAAGTATTAAGTCCACGAATTGGTTGCAACTTTAGCATATCATCGCAATGCTAGTTTATAGAATAGAATAGCAAAGTTTTATTAATGGAGCCTGGATATATAATTTCAGGTTCTTTTTTATATCTCAATTTTGTAATTGATCTAAGTATATAGCATTAAACGATAACCTGTAACCTCAACTGCAAAAGGTTGATTAATAAAAAAATCATCTTTTTCATAATTCCTGAAGGAGAAAATTTCTTTATGTCTAAATACAGAATAGAACATTTTGGGATGGTTTATTATGTGATCGATGATTTAAGTATTTAGAAAGTAACAGATGAAACGGCAAAGAAAGCTTTAGTATAGAGGAGGAAAAAATATGGATTCTATTAAATTAGTTGAATATGATCATTCAATGTCTAAAAAGTTGACTGATATGTGGAATAAAAGTGGTGATAATTGGGGAGGATTTGATTCTGTTTTAACCGAAGAGACGGTCATAAATGAACAGGAAAATTCTATTGATATGCATGTATATCTTGCAATGGTTGGAGAAGAAGTGGTTGGGTATTGTAGTCTTTCTGAGTATCGTGAGGATGAAGGGAGTCTATATATACCACTTCTAAATGTGATACCAGATTATCATGGCAAAAAAGTTGGAAAAACTTTGATGTTAAAAGTATTGGAGAGAACGATAGAATTGGGATGGCCGAGGTTGGATCTTTATACCTGGCCCGGGAATACAAAGGCTGTGCCTCTCTATAAAAAGTGTGGCTTTTTCTGGGAAAAGAGAGATGATGTAACCCATCTTATGAATTTTATTCCTGCAGCTTTACAGACAGAAGCTGTGGCTGACTATTTTAAAACTGCCCATTGGTATGATGATTCAAAGAGGATTATTAAAATACAACCAGATGGGAAATCTGAAAATGACTTTGATTTTTTTGAATACTCATGGGAAAAGAATGATCAGACTCTTAGGATGGAATTTGAAAAGAGGGGAAGGGGTCTTAGACTTATCGAGACTGATGATTATCTGATCAGTGCCCGGATTGATAACCAGAATCTTGTCTTTGGTAGAAAGTATAAAGTTTATTATGAGATTATCAATAAATCAGGTAAGTTTTTAAATGTATCAATCAAGGGAAGGGATGACAAAAATATTAACTTTGATTTTGAAAAGGCTGTAGATGTTATTGATCGAGAGCTTTTGGAAGGCGAATTTTATATAAATGAAGTTGAAGAAGAATCAAGTATTTGGCGGACACAGCCAGGGGTACCTGCTGATATTTTCATCAATGGGAAACATGCATATTTTAAACTTGGAATAGTTCCAAAATTTCCTGCAAAATTATCTTTAACTATCCCAGATCAAGAATGTTATAGACAAGTTTCACTTGAGCTTTATCTGGATATTGAGAATAACTTTGATGAAGATGCAGTCTTCAAATTTAAATTACATGGAACAGAAAATATTACCTTATATCAGAGAAGTTTTGAAATTTCTTTGAAGGCAAAAGAAAAAGATTCAATTCAAGTACCTTATATGTTGGAAGATTTCTTCTTTTTCTCTGAGACGATACCTATAACAGTTGAGTTAAAAAATGGTGAAGTCATTCAATTTACCAAAAAGCTTGGTACTGCTTTTAAAGGGCGTACCGGTATGTTTGGAGGAGAAACAGAAGAATGTTGGATGATCTGCAACGGTGATTATACAGTTGAGTTAAACAAGAGGAATAATCGGCGTTCTATATTAACCTATGGAATGGGTGAGGCTGATGTTATCGTATTACCTTATCCAAGAATAGGTAAGCCATTTTCAGCTGAGTTTTCAAAGAAAAAACCTTATCAGGTGGAATATTTCCGTGACTATGATGAGATGGTTTTAAAGGCTCGATATAGTTCAGATGATTTTAAAGATATAGAGCTTGTAAGTGTATCAAAGCTTTATGCCAGTGGTATAGTGGAAAATTATTATGAGATTTGTAATCACTCTGATAATGAAACCCCTAAGGAAATTTTTTTGACTGATAATTGTTTTTGTAGGTTATATCGAAGTTTCATACCTTATGATGGTGATATAGTCGAAGCTGGTAATCTTAGTTACCCAGAACATTGGAAAAGTAGTAAAATAACAGAAAATTGGATTTTTGCAAAAGGTGAGCGCATAACTAAGGGATTTTGCTGGTCAAAAGATCAACATATCAAGATAAATGAGGATACCTTTTTTATCGAGCATGCTTTTGGTAAGTTGTCAAAAAGCGAATGGAAAAAAACAGAGCCAATCTATATAGCTTTAGGAACATTTACAGACTGGCAGGAGTTTAGAGGATTTGCTTTAGGAAAGTATGATAATCAAGATCTATCAACAAAGGATGGTTTTGAGTTTCTTGTAAACGATGGTAATCCTTTTGTTAAGAAAAAATTTAAAGTAAAGATTAAAGAACGTAAAAATGTATACTTTAATGGAGATTTGATTCTGAGCTCAAAGACTGGATTATTTGAATCACTTCATCAGAGCTATAAGCCTACAGAAGAGAAACAAGAAGCTGAATTTGTGGTAACGTTGGATCAAGATACACGAATGGATGGTTTACAATTGGATGTAGATTTTTCTGCAGTTTATTTTTCTAAAAAAGCATATGTTTTTAAAATGACTGAAGATGAAATAAAAAAGACAATGTTAGAGGAAAGTGGGTTTGAAGTGTTTTCTGTAGATAATGGGGTATTGACAATAAAAGCTGCTCCATCTTTTAATAATTCTCTTTATTCTCTAAATTATCGGATGGGAACAGAACATCAGGAGTGGCTTGATTCATCATTTCCTGAACTTGGCCCAAGATCCTGGTTTAATCCCTGGATTGGGGGAATTAGTGGAATCCCGCTTGATTTAACAGCAAATTCTGTAATGCAGGAAAAACGGACTGGTGAGTTTGTAGAAATACAGGATAATTTTGAAAATAGATGGATGGGGATAAAATTAAAATTGAAAATAGAAAAGCATAAAGGGTATCAGGGATTGGAATTTAATCAATATTTCTTAATGTTACCCGGTCTGCCGATTCTATGCTATACCGTAGAGATTATACAAAATACCGGTTCATTTATAAAAGATATGAGTTTTCGGACTGATTGCTTTTTTAAGCCTGACCAGGAAGTTCAAAATAGCTGGTTTATCACAGAAAATCTTTCTGGTGAATTGATTAAATATAAAGCAGGAAAAATTAGACATGATATAGGTACATATTCACCACTGTTATTTGGATCTGAAAATCATGAGATAAAACTTTTAATGTATGCAGGAGATCACCCTCTGCCTTTGATTGGATTTGCTAATCGAGTTGATAATGCAGGATTTTTTAAACAAAATATTACTTTGAAAAATAAAGAATCTTTATTTACCTCACCAATGTTTTTGGTTTATACGGAAGAATACTTATCAGAAGAATTATTAAAAGGTTTAAAAAGTATAAAATTTTAAAAACGTAACTAAGCAAAAGGACTTCTGGTGAAATTCAGAAGTCCCTTCATTTTGTTAAGATTTATAAGCTGGAACGTTTAACAAGTTATTTACAGTAACAAACTTATATCCGAGAATCTTTAGTGTTTCAATTAATTCTGGAAGAGCATTTACTGTATTAGTATAACTAAGATCTGTTCCACTTCCGGAATGAAAGAGTAGAATAGATCCATTTTTAACATCTGGTAAAGTGTTAATCAATATTTGATCTACATCTCTATCACGTCAATCAACAGAATCAACAGACCAATTAATCACTTTATAGTCCATTTCTTTTAATTGCTTAACATTTTCAAGAGAAACACTTCCATAAGGCGGACGTATTAACGCAGTTTTTAAGCCAGTAATTTTTTCAAGAATCTGCTCAGTGTAAATTGCATCAGGACCATCATCAAAGGTTAAAGCAATTTTGTTGGAACAGTAATTTTTGCAGAAAGCTCGTTATGATATAGAGAATGAAGTACCTATTGCTGAAGTTGACTTTGCAAAAATATTATAAGATGATGATACAATTGAAAAGATTGCACAGATTGTAGGATCTCATAGTAAAAGTGCCGGCATTCCCTGTCGGAGAAAGGTTTAAGGATTTGATAAATTTTGAATGAGAGTAATACTAATGAAGATATATATAATGTCGATGATATTTTTGAAATAGAAGTAAATAATTCGACATATGACTTGGTTTACGATTCGGGTTGTTTTCATCATTTACCACCTCACCAAAGATTAAAGTATCTAGATCTTTTATCTAAAGCTTTAAAGTCAAACGGATTTTTTGGTTTAACCTGTTTTGCACCTGGGGGTGGGTCAGATATTTCAGATTGGGAAGTTTATAGAAAAAATAGTCTTCAGGGAGGTTTATCTTATACAGAAGAAAAACTCAAAAAAATATTTTCTAAAAATTTTGAGGTTATAGAATTTCGTAAGATGAAAGAAATTCAACAATTTACTTAATAAATAAAAACTATTAATATTGATAATTCAGTATATTTATGGTATAATAAATGTGCGGTATATTTTTTAATAAAAATTTACAATAAGTAAAATTATAAGCTCACTGAGACACAAATAAAGGAGGCGTTGTATGAACCTAAAGCCATCTTATTACAATCATTTGGCCAAATTAAATAATGGAAAAGTAGTGTTATTCAATTTTTTGACTGGTAACTTAAAAGAAATTGACGAAGCGGATATTGATAAACTCAAATTCATCTTTGAAAATTGCAATAAAAACTTTGATGGGTATTCTGAAAACTTAAAAAAAGAATTGATCAACGATTTGTATTTAGTTCCAGAAGATGCGAATGAATTAGATATAGTTCGTATTCGAAACTTATCGACAAGATATGATAATCTAATTTATAACCTCGTACTCATGCCGACATTAGATTGCAACTTTTCTTGTAAATATTGTTATGAATCTAAAGAGCAAATTTTTATGAGTGAAGATGTGAAAATAGGTATTATTAATTGGGCTACAAAAATTGCAAGAGTGAGTAAGCGTTTTGTAATCAATTGGTTTGGTGGAGAGCCATTATTAGATTTTTCTATCATTGAAGAGATAAATAGTAGTATAAAAAATATTTGTACAGAAAATAGATGCTTTTTTATTTCTGATATAACTACAAATGGATATCTTTTGACAGATGAGATTTTGAGTAAAGTCGATAATTTAAATATTACTAGTTTTCAAATTACTGTGGATGGGCCACCAGAAATACATAATAAATATCGTCCGTTAGAAAATGGTGAAGGAACATTTGATATAGTTTATAAAAATATATTGAAAATTTTAGATCAAACACGAGCTAATGTTGCTCTAAGAGTGAATGTTGATCAAAATAACTTTGATAAGATACCAGATTTTTTAAATATGATACCTAAAAAATATCGCACACCAAGGCTGATGATCGTATTTAAAGATATCTTTTCTGATCCTAGTGGCAAAACAGGCAGAGAATCTGAAATAGATCAGAACCGAATAAACACTTATAAAAAAATGAAGCAACTATATCACTATGGTATGGAACAAGGGTTCAATGTTTTCTTACCCACATTTAGTATCCGTGATCATCATTGTAATAGTGGGTCAAAGAACTATTTTATTGTTCATCCAACTGGGGATTTGTACAGATGTACTGTTGAATTTGCAACAGGAAAAAGTATAGGGAAATTATTTAAAGATGGCTCATTAGATATAGATAGCTATGCAACTTCTAAATGGTTATCTTATATTCCTGGAGATGATGAAAAATGTGCAAAATGTAAATTTTTACCTTTATGCCAGGGTGGATGCAGATATAATAGAATGATGGGTAAACTACCTTGTTCGCTTGAATCTACTGATATCGATGGAGTAATCGAGTTATATTATTTATCTAAAACTCATTCACAAAGGTAGAAAAATTAATTTGTTTATAATTTTGAAGCGGGGAAGAAAACATAAGCTTTATAAAATGAAAACTTTAAGTTTTTATGGTTTAACTAAATTTTTAAACAAAGGAGGTGTATAGCATGTTAAATAACTTATGGGATCTTGACAATTATTCTTGGGATGATATGGACGTACCTCCAATTAAAGTGTACTGTTGCCCAGACGCAATAGATTTTGATAATTAATTAGTATATTCTCCCCGCTTCATTTACTAAAAGGAGGAAAAATAATGAAATATAAACCCAAATTTGGTATTTGGGAATTAACTAATGCCTGTAATGCAAAATGTCTTCACTGTGGATCTCAGTCAGGAAAATGCCGTGATAATGAATTGACTTTAGAAGAAGTATTGAGAGTATGTGATGAACTGAAAGAAACAGGATGTGAACGTATTACTTTAATGGGGGGAGAATTTTTTTTAAGCCCTCATTGGGAAGCAGTTTGCAAAAGATTAGTTGAGAACAATATAAGGGTAGCACCTCTAACAAATGGATTATTATTAAACGAGAAGAATATTATGAAACTAAAAGAATTAGGTATAGATAGATTAGGAATAAGTATAGATGGATTGGAAGAAACTCACAATTATTTAAGAGGTGTTCCAAATCTCTTTAGTAGATTAATAGAAAATTTAAAGAAAGCTCAAAGCAAAGGTTTTAAAATTGCAATTATTACTGCAGTGTCTGCAGTGAATCTTAATCAATTACCTGAATTATATAAGTTTATCAAAGAATTAGGAATCCGAGTTTGGCAAGTTCAAATTGTTGAGGACGTAGGAAACGCTAATCAAAATTCAGAACTACATCTAACATTGGAAGATGTTTATAAATTAGCGAAATATGTTGCCAAGTTTCGCCGAGAAGATAATGATATGAAAATATTACTTGGTGATAATGTAGGCTTTTATACTACCTTTGAACCATTAATAAGAGATAATCCGTTTACAGGTTGTGCTGCCGGAAGACAAGTTGTGGGTATAACTGCAAATGGTGATATTCGTGGATGTCTTTCTGTTTATGGTGATAAAGAAAATATAGAAGGAAATATTAGGGAACGTTCATTTAAAGATATTTGGGAAGATCCGAATTTATTTACTGTTTATCGTAATCGAACAGTTGATAAGTTAACTGGTTTTTGTGCAGAATGTAAGTATAATAATCTTTGTCGTGCGGGATGTTCATCATTAGCATATTCACTGACTGGAAAATTTTATGAGAATCCTTTCTGTTTACATAAATATGAAGTCGAAAATGGTTTGAATTCACAATGATTTTCTATAAATATAAATAGTATTTTAATATCCCTCATAAATCGTTAGATTTAGAGGGCTTTTATATTTAACGACATTTCAGAAGGGGAAGTCCCCCTCGACTTTAAATAAAATACCTATGTTTTGGGATTGGGAGTATAAGATGAAGTTGTATTATTATTATTGTGTAAGTGTTATAATAAAAGGAATAATAAGTAGTTAAACTAATATATAATGTATATTTTAGTAACTTTTTTAGAAGAAAGAAAGGTAAATATTAGGTATTATTAATTGTTATTGTAAGTGGGAAGGTTGATGTGATTTAGGGTTTGAAATTTTTGGCAAGATCAAATTTAAAGGGGGTTGTTATATGCGTAAAAAAAATTATTAGGCTGTTCTCTGTTTGTATTGCTGATATTACTCATAACAGGGTGTACTCCACTTATCCAATACAGTCTACAAATTACTATTGAAGGTAATGGACAAGTAATTCCTGCAAGTGGTAGTTTTCTTATGGGTACTTCCGTTCATTTAATAGCTACACCAGACGAAAATTGGGAGTTTGAGAATTGGAGTGGTGATATTACTGGGACAAATCCAAGCGCTGCAATTATTATGGATTCCAACAAGGTAATAAAAGCAAAATTTAGACCTGCTCAAGCTTTAACTACAGCAAGAAATTCAACCGTTGAAAAAATAGATATTATTAATATGGATGCATGTTTAATGCAAATGATAGAAGTTGCATACGAATGGAAAAACGAGGTTGACTATCTGGTAGGCTCTGAACAAACAGTACCTGGTGATGGGAATGATTATACTTCGTTATTAGAGGCACTTAACGATGATCCATATATGAGTAAAGTGGATTTAGTCAATACTTTAGTTGATACTTTCAATGATTATTATTCCATATATGGATATGATGATGAAACTTATTCAGCACTTAATCTGGGTGATTCTTTTAATACCTTGATTTCAGCTTTTACCACTTTCGCTACCGCATTAAATAATACACCTTCGATGCAAGAGGTATATAACGCCAGGAATGATTCAGTTTACTTTGAGGATATATCTGTGATTGATTTAGGCAGTTTTGCAGATGGTTTGTTATTATATTCTACTGATAGCACAGTTACTGATGCTGCTCAATATTTAAAACAAGCTCTAGATCAAGCTATCATTAATCATCAAGAAACCTTTGAAGATACAGTTTATGGATTAGCGATATTATTGCTATCCTATGAAGAATGGTCTGAATACTCAGAGTATGAAAATTTAATGTTGGCAGAAGACACTGATTGGGATGAGTTTATTGAACGTTTTGCAGAGTACACAGAACAGCCAACTTTCTCAAGTATTCTTTCATTTTCTGTTACTTGGTCCTCTGATGATTGTGACCTGGGTATTGTAGAACCTGATGGGAGTGTTTTTGATGTAGCAGATGAAGAAAGTCCAAATGGGGTTTTTTTAGAGGATATGATGGACGGTGGAACAGAATCGTGGTCACTCAAAAGTAACCCTGATGAAGGCGAATATAGTGCGAAAGTATATAGTTGGGATTATATTGGAAATATTTATTTTACAATTAAGACTGCTAGCCAAGAATTTGTGTATGAAGAGTACATTACTCCAGATGAAATAATCAGTTTTTCAGGTGTAGTTGTTGAAAACAGTACTAGTAATATTCAAATAAAGATTAAGATTGAGAAATTTGCTAATAAAGAAGTTAGAACAAAGAATAATTAAACTGAGTCATTTATGAAAGGAGTTATATATGAAGTACAGAATATTTTTGCTTATAATTATTATTCTTTTAATCAATCCTCTAATTGCAAAAGCCGAATTATCTATCTATGACGCCTTAGAGTTGGGGGAAAAACTAGAATTATTCGACTTTGTAGCAGCTATAAAAATGGACGAGCGTTGGGTACTTAAAGCATATAATCTTGATAATTTAGAAGAAAGTGAATTACATATTAACTCAGAGACAGGGATTGTTGAGTATTCAATGAATATAACACCAAAAGATATCGTTATTGGAGAAAATACATATGGATATGCGGGGAATATCTATCAATACAGTGAAAATTTTTATTTAACAGACTTATGCTATAATTGTCTGAAAATTTATCGTCACAATTCTAAATATTTTAAGATGAAGAACGCTATTTTTATTCATAATCTCGAGGGATTTGTTGCGTATTATATGTATACTGGCCCTGGAGTAACAAAATAATCAAATTTGAGCTGATATAGATGTTTTATCTATATCAGCTTTTTTTAGGAAAGGGTTACCTTTGTGGAAACAAGGATTAGAAAAATAGTATCAAAAGTTTGAGATTTTTTCACGATAGATTTTCATCGCTTTGTGCATGAATTCTGCTAAACCAGTTTTTCTTTTTTCAAAATATGCCTCAAAACGACTATCATCCACATATAAATCTGCAAAACCATTATAGATTTGAGAAGTACAAGTATAAAATCTGTCATTTATATATTTGTGATGTTGCTCTATCAAAGCCTGAACCTCAGAATCAGAAGGATCTACTTCTTTTTTGTACTCTTCAATTCTAGACTCATCAAAACCTTCAAACATTTCTTTTTTACTCATATTTATACCCCTCTCTGTATAATTAATAGTTTTTTAGAAAAATTTATGTAATAATAAAGTGAAGGATTTATAGCAATTTTGACGAAATAAAAAGCAGAGAGTTAGGGAAGTTGTTAAACTTAAGATGCAATAACGTAGTTATTACATCGACTTTAATTTAGAAAGAATGTGCTAGAGTTGATAGAATTAAAGGGTAAATATAACACAGCAAAAGTTTATACTGACAATATTGAACAGGGAGCAATCTCTCAAATTATTGAGCTATGCAATCAAGAATTTGTTCAAGGAAGTAGCATAAAAATAATGGGTTAGCATCATTTTTTTACTTAGAAAAGAAAAGTATTTTGATAAATTAAGTATGTATTTTCTCTTTAGTAATCAAAATTAGGTATAAAGGTACAAGGAAATATATCATGGATGTTTAATTTAAATCATATATAGGTATTATTTATCACAAATAAGTATAAACTTATACTATATAGTGGTAATTAGTGAGATTTGTATTACTGCGATGTGGAGGGGAGTCACAGGAATGAGGTTAGTCACTGTAAACGATATTACGTCAGAGATGACTTTAGCGAAACCAATTTATTATAATGATCGAATTTTGCTAAATATAAATTGTATAGATCTATTTAAGTATAGGAAAAGGTTAATAGATTTTGGCATTAATTATGTCTATGTAAATGATGAACTATCAGAAGGAATTGAAATAAAGGATATTATTAAAGATGAAACTAGACAAAAAAGCAAAAAAATCATTAAAGAAACATTAAATAATATATCTTTTATAACTGAAACTAAGATAGCAAACATTCAAAATGTTGTTCACGAAATGGTTGATGAGATTACACAGAGTGATGATATTATAGTTAATCTAGTTGATATCAAGACATATGATTCCTATACTTTTTCTCATTCAGTAAATGTGACTGTTTTATCACTAATATTAGGAAAAGCACTGTATTATACCAGAGAGCAATTAATTAAACTAGGAACTGGTGCATTATTACATGATTTTGGTAAAACGCTGATTCCAGTGGAAGTATTAAATAAGCCAGATAAACTTACAGATGAAGAGTATGAAATTGTTAAGGAACATTCGAGATTAGGGTATGAGCATCTAAAAGATAATTACTTTATTAGTCCTCTATCTAGAGCTGTTATTTTATCTCATCATGAGAAAATTGATGGTACAGGATACCCGAAGGGACTAAAAAGAGATGAAATTCATGACTTTGCAAAGATAGTAGCAATTACTGATGTTTTTGATTCGTTAAATAGCGATCGTGTATATCGAAAAAGGTGGCCTACATTTAAAACAGTGAATTTTATACTCTCAAATGTAGATTCTCATTTTGAAAAATATTTAGTAACTAAATTTTTGAAGCATATAGCTGTGTATCCAAACGGTACATTTGTAACTTTGAGCAATGGACAAAAGGCAATCGTAAAAAGTCAAAACAAAAATTTCCCCACAAAACCTATTGTAAAAATCATTCAGGGTAAAGATGGTACGAAGTTGTCTTTTACAGTTAATTTACTAGATGAGTCGGATTATTTTATTATTGCTTCTCAATAAGGAAAAACATTATAGTGAGTGGAGTTTACTTTGCAAAAGCATTATTGATATTACCTTTTCATGAACTTTAAATGGTATTACGGAAGTTAATTATGGTTTAATTAATGCTTCTTGAAGGTTTATGGCAATAATTGTTGAATAACTAAAATAGGACTTTATGATAATATTAAATAAATTTCCGTAAAGATATATTTAGATGGGTAATGTACATGAGGAGGGGAGTTCAGAGGGATGAGGTTAGTCAGTTTAAACGATATCACTTTAGAGATGACTTTAGCGAAACCAATTTATTATAATGATCGAATTTTGTTAAATATAGATTGTAAAGATATATCTAAATATAGGGAAAGATTGATAGAATTTGGAATTAATTATGTCTACATAAATGATGAATTATCAGAAGGTATTGCAATTGAGGATATTATTAAAGATGAGACTAGACAAAAAAGCAAAAAAATTATTAAAGATACATTAAATTCTAGACTAAATAATATATTCTATATAACTGAAACCCAAGTTGCTAATATTCAAAATGTGGTTTACGATATGGTTGATGAAATTTCTCAGAGTGATGAGGTAATAGTTAATCTTTTGGATATAAAGGCATATGATTCTTACACATTTTCCCATTCGGTAAATGTAACTGTTTTATCACTAATATTAGGAAAGGCTTTGTATTACACTAGAGAGCAATTAATTAAATTAGGTATTGGTGCATTATTACATGATTTTGGTAAAACGATGATTCCTCTGGAAATATTAAATAAGCCGGATAAACTTACAGATGAAGAGTTTGAAATTGTTAAGGAACATTCGCGGTTAGGGTATGAGCGACTAAAAGATCAAACGTTAATTAGTCCTCTATCTAGAGCGGTTATTTTATCTCATCATGAAAAAGTTGATGGTACAGGTTATCCGAAGGGACTTAAAAATGATGAAATTCATGATTATGCAAAGATAGTCGCGATTGCAGACGTTTTTGATTCTTTAAATAGTGATCGTGTATATCGAAAAAGGTGGCCTACATATAAGATAGTGGATTTTATTCTCTCAAATGTTGATAAACATTTTGAGAAACAGTTCGTAAATAAATTTTTAAAGTACATCGCTGTGTATCCGAATGGTACTTTTGTTACATTGAGTAATGGGCAAAAGGCAATTGTACAAAAGCAAAATAAAAACTGTCCTACAAAACCTATTGTAAAAATCATTCAGGATATGGATGGTAGGAAGATGTCACAAACAGTTAATTTAATGGATCAGTTAGATCTTGTGGTTGTTATTTCACATGAGGGCGAATCATATAATTGATTATGAAATCTAAAAAGCGTCACTCGTAAAGGGTGACGCTTTTTAGATATTATTATGCATCAATGTTGTTTTTTCCTATTTCTTCATATGCTAGAGCATCACATATTGCAGGATCATTAATAAGTTTTTCGAGTAAAAAGGAAAAAATATTTAAGTGTAGAAATATAACTAATAGAAAAGAATTAATCGAGGGGGAAGAAAATGATTTATTTAATTTTATCTATTTTTTGATAAGTTTATTTTATATAATAAAGGAAAGGAAAAAAGTAACTATACAGGAGTTGACGGTGGGGCTTTTAGTTGGAATTCCGAATCTCTTTTCTTCATTCTTTTTAATTCTTGCTTTAAACTCAGTCAAAACCGCTATTGCCTTTCCTGTTTTTAGTGCTGGAACTATAGTTTTGATTAATATTTAGGAGGGATTACTATTAGGAAGTCATATATAATATTTTTGATCATGTTATTATTTCTTTTTTCTTCACAGCAGGTTAGTTCGCAAAATAAAAAAATAAGGCGGGAATTTTTACTATATTGCGAGCTTGACGATGAAAAAATAGTAAATTTAAATAATTTTATTGAAGTTGCTGAGGAAAAATCGAATTCAATAACAATAATGGCTGTTGGAGATATTATGATGCATTTACCACAGGTAAAGTCAGGATTAACCGATGATGGATATGATTTTAATTACTTTTTTCAGTATGTTAAACCGATTTTTACTGAGGCCGATTTTGTAATTGGAAATTTGGAAACAACTTTCGCCGGGCCAGCTCGTACCTTCACTGGCTACCCAGCATTTAACTCTCCCGATGAACTGGCCATTGCTTTAAAAGAGTCGGGATTTAATATTATTACAACAGCAAACAATCATTCGCTTGACAAAGGGGAATCAGGTCTTTTACGTACATTAGATCAGCTTGATTTGCTTGGGTTAGCCCATACAGGAACTTTCCGCACACAAGAGGAACAGACTGAAATATGCGTGGTTGAGAAAAATGGTATTTCTATGGCTGTATTAGCCTATACATATGGAACTAATGTACCGATTTCAGAGGGTAAAGGGTATTTAGTCAACGTAATAGATTTACATAAAATGAAAACAGAGATTGATAAAGCTCATCAAATTGGTGTGGATTTAGTTTTAGTATCTGTTCACTTTGGTGAGGAGTATCAAAGGAGACCGAATAAAAAACAACATATGATAGTTGACTATCTATTTTCGTGTGGAGTAGATTTGATAATTGGTAGCCATCCTCATGTTTTGCAACCTTACAAAATTTATGAGTGGTTTACTGCAATGGGAGAACCCAGAAAAGGTGTTGTTAGTTATTCACTGGGAAACTTCATTTCTAACCAGAGAACATTTCCTCGAAATTTTGGAGGCATTCTTTCTGTAGAGATTGAAAAAAACGATAAAAAAACTGAGATTAAAGAAGTAGGATTTATTCAGACTTATGTATATAGATATTATAACATGGACAAACATTTTTATCGAGTATTGCCTATGAAAGACTTTCTTGATTCCAAAGATTTGTGGAAATTGGAAGAAGCAGATTATCAATTATTTAAAAAACAATACGAAGAAATTAATCAACAGGTGTCTTCTTTATTGGGTGACTCGCGAACTTCTTTTGAGCTTTGTGATATTTATACGATAAAAGCAGGAGATAATCTCTACAATATAGCTAAGAATTTTAATACCACAGTAATGAAAATAACTGAGGTTAATCCTTATATTATTCCTCAGCGATTACAGATCGGGGAAATGATTTATGTGCCAAAACGCACTACAGATTAGAAATTTTCATTTATTAGTCATTAGTTAATACTTATTAGTCACTACTGATTTCTATACTTTCGTATTCTAAGTTTATGCATTGGCATGTACTTAAAAT
The DNA here is from genome assembly GCA_023128035.1 of Halanaerobiales bacterium. The sequence goes on from JAGMES010000004.1 coordinate 60,283, forward strand.
TGGTGACGCCTAAGTCAGCTTGATCTCAAATATATTTAAGTATTGATAAATTTCATACTAAATATAGTTTAGCTAAATAACATTAAGCTTACACGAGCTGACTTTTGAAGGAACGTTTTTTAAGTACATGCCATCCTTCAAACAATAGCAAACCTAACATGAAACGAAGCAAAGAGTTAAGCCGAGTTGTTATTGCGAGTTATACATCCCGTGACTTTGCATGTAGTTAAAGATACCTTCTCCATGTTGCTGTTCTTCTTTTTGAATATGATTTAATACCTGGCGAACTGCTGAATTGGTGCATTCAAAAATGGCAATATTGTAAGCCCCTGAAATATACTTTTCCGACATTAGAAGGTCACTACAAAGTGCTGCATCATTTTGATTTAGAGTTCCACCTGTTGATTGCATCTGAGTTTGCATATTGCCTTGAACTTGTGACATTTGTTGACCTGAACCTTGTGTTTGGCTTTGGGACTGATTCATCTGCGGAATTTGGCCACTTAAAATTTGATTAATAGTATTCAAGTGTTGCTGTTCTTGGGAAGCATAGTTTGTAAATAACTGTTTTAATTCTTGGTCTTGAGTTAGAAGAGCATAGTTAGAGTACTTTTGGATACATAGTTCTTCGTGACTTTTTTGATCATGTAAAAGCATTTTTTCTTTTTGATTAAGATTTAATGTTGTCAATATATCCACCTCCTTCACTTATGTTTCCCCTTAAACGAATAATTTATTATCATAGCTAATTATAAAATAACTTTTATGAACATAGATTTGAAAGAGAAAAATATTTTAGCGATCGGAGGTAAAATATGATTGCGGTTACAGGATCAACAGGTCATATTGGAAATGTTTTGGTTAGGGAACTCTTAAAACAAGAAGAGGAGGTACGGATAGTTATACCTCCATTTGAGAAAACAGCAAATTTAAAAGATTTAGATGTTGAAAAAGTTATTGGTGATGTAAGAGATGTTGATAGTTTGTTGCGAGCTTTTGATGGAGTTGATGTAGTCTATCATTTGGCCGGGATAGTATCAATTTTACCAGGGAAAAGTAAACTACTAGATGATGTGAATGTAAAAGGAACAAATAACGTGATTCAAGCGTGCTTAAAATCGGGAGTTCGTCGATTGATTTATACAAGTTCGGTTCACGCTTTTGTTGAACCACCAGATGGGGTAGTAATTGATGAAAGTCAACAGTTTGATCCTGAAAAAGTATTTGGAGAATATGCTAAGTCAAAAGCACGAGCGACTTTGGAAGTATTTAGAGGTATACAAGCTGGACTTGACATTGTAATAGTATTTCCAACAGGAGTTATTGGCCCATATGATTATAAACCTTCTGAAATGGGCCAACTTATTAAAGATTTCGCTCAAAAGAAAGTAAAAGCTTATATCAGCGGAGCGTACAATTTTGTTGATGTCCGGGATGTGGCAAAAGGTCTTATTTTAAGTTGTAAAAAAGGATGTTGTGGTGAAGGCTATATCCTATCAGGTTCAAGAATTACTGTTAAAGAATTAATTTTATTGATAGAAGATATAACAGGAATTAAAACACCAACTATTAAAATACCGACCTGGTTAGCGAAAACACTTGCAATTTTTACTCCTTTATATTATAATTTAACCAATATGCCGCCACGATTTACCTCTTATTCAATACGTGTCCTACATTCTAATTCTATGATCAGTTGTGAAAAGGCATCTCGCGAATTAGGTTATTCTTCTCGACCTATTAGAGAAACCATTGCAGATAGCTTAAAGTGGTTTAGAGAAACAGGGAGATTGTAAAATATAAAATTAGTTATAATGCTCTTCTATAGTAGTTCCAGATTTGTTAAAGGATGTGTTTTAATGCATACAATAACTATATCACTATCTGCTTTAATGCTTGCTCAAGTTCTTAAAATATTTACGATACGACCAATGTCGATTGCACATATTATGAAATCTGGTGGAATGCCTAGTTCTCACTCAGCAGCAGTTACATCTTTGGCAACTACAATTGGGTTTAAATATGGTTTTGCTTCAGATTTATTTGCTATTGTAACAGTATTTGCTTTGATAATTATGTATGATGCAACTGGAGTAAGAAGAGCGGTCGGTGAACAAGCTAAGATTTTAAATCGGATTGTTGATGAGATCAGTACCGGACAAGATCCGGAGATGATTTTTAAAGAATTAAAAGAATTCATCGGACATACTCCTGTTGAAGTATTTGGAGGTGCGTTTTTGGGGATAGCAATATCCTTGGTATGTAACTCATAATCAATAATTTTTTTTTACATATCCAATAACTATTATAAAATAAAAAGAAAAGAGGTCGAAAATAATTTCGACCTCTTTTCTTTTTAATATTAAAGATTAATAATTTATAGCTTCCCAAACGTCGATTTCACCTGCACCTTGCAGACCCCACTCTAAGCCGAGATCATGGGCGGTATTCATTAGAGCTGTTTTAACTTGATCAGGTGTCCAGCTTGGATTAGCTTGAAGAATCAGAGCAACCGCACCAGCTACATTTGGAGTAGCCATAGAAGTACCGGAATAAGCTACCCAACCTGTAGTGTTAGCTTCACAGGAGAGGATTCCAACACCAGGAGCACAAAAATCTGGCTTTAAATCGCCATATTTTGTTGGCCCGCGACTGGAGAAACGAGCGATTTCATCATCTGTCCAGGTAATTGTATTTTTATCATCAGCAGCACCAACAGTAATGATAGTAGGCTCAATACCTGGGGAGTCAATACTTCTAGGTCTTGGACCACTGTTTCCAGCAGCAATGCAGGATACTACACCATCATTGATCCATGCATTTTTTAGAGCAACACACAAAGGATCATCTTCAGGAGCAGAAGTAGCTCTTCCGCCTAAGGACATGGAGATAACATCTGCACCTTGTTGTATAGCCCACTCTATACCTGCAATGATATCGGAGTCATATCCTATTCCTTTGTCATTTAAAACTTTTACTCCTATAAGATTGCAATCAGGAGCAATACCACGATTAGTGGTATCATGGCTACCTACGATACCTGCACAATGAGTTCCGTGACCATTATCATCATAAGGAGTAGTTTGGCCATTGATAGTATCATACCAGGCAACTACTCGACCAGCAAGAGCAGGATGAGAACCATCGATTCCAGTGTCGAGAACTGCAACTTTAACATCTTGACCAGTATAACCAGCACTCCAAGCGTTAGGAGCAAAAACGGTAGGAGCGGCATAAATTAATGTGGCTTCCTTTTGGTTATCAGCACTGATGAAAGCAACATTAGGATTATGGGATAATCCTTCGATGGCAGCAGATGGGAAAGTACCTGCAAAACCATTGAAAATTTTGAATTCGTTCTTAACTGTACCATTTAAAGCATGAGGATTCATTCTGGCACTATCAACTAATCTAACGATTACTCTTACATGAGGTTTGTAGGTAATTTCATCAGCAACGGTTTGATCCATTTTGCCATTATTACCGGCAAACGCCATGCCTGTGATACTTAATATCAGTACTAAAACTAACAGAAAACTAAGTTTTTTCATTCTTAAATTAGCCCCCTTTTAAAGTATACATTTTTTTCTGCAGAATAACTTTTGAATCGTTTTTTTAAATGCGCGCGATCATTTAAAATGCATATGTCTGCAAACAATATGCTTGATAATATTATACAATAACTCTTGTAAAAAGTCAATAATTGTAAATTTATAAACGTTAGATAAATAATATAAATTAACAAATTATATTCTACAAACATGAAATTTAAGAATCTTAAATTTTAAAGAGATTTATGTCTTTTTTAGTGCCTAATAATATTTGTCTTCACAGTTTAAGAATTCCCTAAATATGAAGGGAATTAGTTAAAAATGGCGAATATTTTAATTGTAGCTATAAAATATGAGTATAATAGTAAAATAAAGACTTGTTTGTACTTTACGAAAGGGAGAATGATGATGAAAACTAAAATTAACCGTGAGTATCTTTTGAAAATTTTAGAAGATTTATTACGCACACCTAGTCCGAGTGGGTTTTGCCATCAGATTATGGAGAAAGTTGAGTTAGAAGCCAAAAACTTAGGCTATGATTTTGAGATGATTAAAAAAGGTTGTGGTGTGATTACAGTCCCTGGTAAAAACGATGACTACACCGTGGGATTATCTGCACATGTAGATACTTTAGGTGGAATGGTGCGTTCTATCAAAGGTTCTGGTCACCTTCGCTTTACTTCTATTGGTGGTTATATGATGTCCACAGTTGAAGGTGAGTACTGTAAGATTCACACTAGAGATGGACGGATTTATGAAGGCACTGTTCTAACTACCAAACCTTCGGTTCATGTTTTCACTGATGCACAGGAGCAGAAACGAGAAGAAGCTAATATGGAAATTCGAATCGATGAGATAGTGAAATCAAAAGAAGATGTAGAGAATTTGGGAATTCAAGTTGGTGATTTTATCTCCTTTGACCCTCGCACAGTAATCAAGGAAAATGGATTTATCAAATCACGACATTTAGATGACAAGGCAGGCGTTGCTATTCTTTTTGGGTTGTTAGAAATGATAAAACGCCAAGAAGTAACTCCTCTTCATACTATTAAGATTCTCATTTCCACATATGAAGAGGTAGGACATGGTGCAGCTTATATTCCTGATGACATCAATGAGTTTTTAGCTGTAGATATGGGCGCTATGGGTGATGACCTTTCTTGTACAGAGCAGGATGTTTCAATTTGTGCAAAAGATTCGTCTGGTCCATATGATTATCATATGGTGAGTAGATTGATTGAATTAGCTAAAGAAAATAAATTGAATTATGCAATCGATATTTATCCTCGTTATGGCTCTGATGTTTCAGCAGCTTTACATGGTGGAAATAATATTCGTGGCGCGTTAATTGGCCCGGGTGTTCATGCCTCACATGGTCAAGAACGTACGCATCTTGATGGACTTTTAAACTCTATTACTCTTTTGGCAGCTTATATTCAGGAGCAATAGTTATGGGACATTGGGATGAACATTTAGCTATTCAAACATTTATTAATGACCTAACATCTGATTTAAATCTTCCATGGCTAAATGAGGATGTGACCGCTTTTTTGATGGGGATTGCCCAACATGAAATTTATGATCTAGTTGTTAATGAGCGACCAATTCAGGTGAATCGAATTGATTTTAAAAACATTGATTTGTTTAAAGAAGAGATGCCTTCTATATATCTTAATCTTGTAGGTATAGGCATTGCTTTTTGGAAGACTTTTAAAAGATATAATGAAGAAAAAGATAAAGATAAATTACGTCACCGTCTCCTAGGTCTTTTAGGAGCGGTGACTCCTGATATTTTAGAAGGTCTTCGTTTAATTCTTCTTCCTAACGGTTTGAAAGCATGGGAACAGGGGAATGCTAGTAGTTTCCACATTAATCAGAAAAATTGGAAATACCCTATTGATACATTTAATGATCCTGAAAAAGATTTAAAACGTAGAGAATTGATGCAGAATCTGACTTTATCTATAGAATTATTTAAAATTCGTTTTTGAGCAGGATTTTTTTAAAAAAATATTTCCATAAAATAACACGTAAAAAACAAATTAGAAATTTTGTCTTGAAAAATATACTTTTAAAGTGTATAATAAATGTATAAGTTTATGTAATTCTGAATATATTTTTTTGAGGAAGGATAGGGTGATATAGATGAAGGGGGTGCAATTTCAGGGACTTAAAGGATTTTCGATAGACTATTGGCTATTGATTACTGGTGATTTTGTATCTAAGATGGGTAGTAATATTTTTGGTTGGGCCATTTCTTTATATATACTTAAGAGCACTGGATCATCCATGGCCTTAGGATTTACTTTAGCTTTAATGACATTACCTCCTGTATTAATAAGCACAATCGGAGGAGTTTATGTAGATAGATATTCCAAAAAAATGTTTATTGTAGGAACAGATATAATACGGGGTATTCTATTTATGATTTTTGCTTACCTATCATGGAAGAATAATTTAACTCCAACTTTAATTTACATATTTGTATTTGTTGAAGGAATTTTTAAAGCAATATTTAGACCTGCGGTATTTGCTGCAATGCCTTTGCTAGTAAAAGGTGAAAAAATTCTTCAAGCGAAGGCTTTTAATCAATCGATGACAAATCTATCAATAATGAGTACTCCTATTTTAGCGAGTATTTTTTTTAGAAAATATGGTATCTTTGTAATCAGTCTTGTGAATGCATTTTCATTTATCTTTTCAGCCATTTCAGAAATGTTTATTCACATTCCTGAAAAAAAATTAGCAAAAGGTGAAAAAGTATATGTCAAGCGAGATTTAAAAGAGAGTTTTCAAATTTTATCACAACTGAAAGTGCTTTTTGTAATAACAGTCATGTTAGCGTTTACAAATTTAATTTCTGTTCCGTTGAATATGACTTTGCCCATGTCTTTGATACAGGGTTCGTTGAGATTAGGTGAAACAGAATGGGGAATTTTTAGAACCATATTTGTAATGGGTGGATTTTGCGGAGCAACTTTCAATACTTTCTTCAAGACACGTTGGACTACCTATAAAAGCATCTTTATCGGTATGGTAATTCATGGAGTGATATATGCTGGAATGGGTGCGACAGTTAATTTCTATCTGATTTTAATTATCTCTTTTCTAAATGGTCTGGTTACTAGTATAGTTAATATAAACTTAAGTACTTTAACAACCCGTATTTCTCCTAGAGAACATTTAGGCAAGATTTCAGGACTAACTAGCGCCATTTCTAATTTCTTCAATCCGGTTAGTTATATTTTAGGATCTTTTATTGCAGAGATTATCGGAGTTAGGAGAGTTTATATCTTATTTGGTTGGCTTTATGTTGCAGTTGTTATTTTATTTTTAGGAAGACAGAGTATCCAGAGAGAAGCACAGAGAACAGTTAATTTTTAGTTAATCATTATTCGTGTGAACACTGTTTGATGGTAAATACTTAAAAAACGTTCCTTCAAAAGTCAGCTCTGCGTAAGCTTATTTAGTTTATGAGAAATTGGTTTAAGTGTTAGGCTTATCGGTAAAGAAAATTTTCTGAATTCGATCTGACTTAGGCGTCTCTTATTTTTAAGTATTTACCATCAAACAGTGTTAAACTTCATCTGGAAAGTTGAATAAGTAAAAAAAATTTAAAAAGCAGGGTAAATGATCTTAGATGGAGAAATAATAAAGTTAAACACTATTGATAAATACGTATAGGAGGCATCAATTCAGTGGGAAAATTGCGTAATATTTCATTATTATTTCGGTATCTAAATGATCAGAAAATTTCTGTTTGGTCAAAATTGTTGTTTTCTCTGCCACTTCTTTATTTTATTTCTCCTATTGATCTTTTTCCCGATATCTTTTTTCCGTTTGGCTATTTAGAAGATATTGGAGTTTTAATTTTTGGATGGCAAATGATCAAAAAAGAGTTAGAAAAATATAGAATGGGTTCTGCTCCAAAAAAAGATAATGTAGTGAATCTGAATAGGGATGATTATAAGGTAGAATAATCAATGACCTTATTTGGAATACAAACGGTATTGTAAAAAGATCTTTTTCTAAAAGGTCTTTTTATCTTTTAATAGGGGAGGATAGAAAATGGAAAAAATTTTATATGGTTCTGTTTTATGTTCTGGTAGAAGTAAATTGATTGAAGCATGTACAACACGCATTGATCTTAATGGGGTTAGGTTTGCCTATTTAGTGCCGACTTATCAATTACAAAAAGAAATTGAAAGTGCTTTAATTAATTATAGATATTTTAACAACCAGACCAAGTATCAGGGTCATTTGGCTTTACATCAACCACAGATTTTTCTTTTTGATGGTTTTGTTAATGAGATGTTGAAAGATTGGATGGAATATCAAAAACCTATCTCTTCATATCAACAAAAGATAATCTTAAAATCTGTAGCTTGTAATCTTTTTGATTCAGGACGTTTATCTGAGTTAGGTGAGATGCTTAAATATGATGGATTTTATGTAAGTTTACTTCAATGGCTAACAGAAGTTAGAGGAGCAGGTCAGACTCCAGAAAGTTGGTTGAAAATTTACGCTGATTCAAAAAAAGAGTGTGAGTTAGGTTATATATTTAAAGGATATAATGATTTTCTCATACAGCATGAACTAGTGGATCAGGAGACAAATTATGAATGCTTAATCCAGGGGATTGAAAAAACTTCATTAGAAAGAAATAATGATCTCTTGTCATCTATAGATCTTGTGGTAGTGGATGGCTTTTCTAAGTTAAATCATCTTCAAGTTAGATTAATTAAAACGCTTATTTCTGCAGGTAAAGAGGTCATACTTCATACTTTTTTAGAAGAAGATAGGAATGAGTTATTTTTATCAGTTTCTAAAATGATTGATCGTTTAAAAGAAGAGTCTTTAGATACTGATTGGAACTGGGAAGTTGAAAAGTTAAAAGAATTAGAAACTGAGATTCGTAAAAATACTTTAAATCATCTGTGTTTAAATCTTTTTAATCTTGATGCCAGACAAATTGATGGAGATGACTCAATAACAATTATGTATACTCCAGATGAATATCAAGAGGTCGAAGCTATTGGGCGACAGATAAAACAGATGCTCTTGAAGGATAATATAATGAATATAAAGTTAGATGAGATTGCAATTGTTTTTAGAGATGTTAAATATTATCATCCAATTGTTGAAGAAATTTTTAGGGACTTAGAGATTCCATATCAGATATCGTTAGGTAATTTATTGAGCCAAACACCTTTATTTAAATTAATCCTTAAAATTTATAATATTTTTACTAATGACTGGTCAACAGAGAATGTAACTGAAGTTATGAATTCTCAATATCTAAAAATTGAGAATACTAGTGATTTAGATATTAAACAAACTTTTTTTGAAAAACTTTCTTTACTAGCAAAGTCTCAGAGCTTTTATGACCATAGTGAGAGATTGCTGGAGTTTTTGGCGTTTTATAATCTAGATGAACAGGTTTTGAAAACCAACGATCATCAAGTTTTACGACGCGATTTGTTGAGTTTAGAACGTCTTCAGCAATTATTATCTGAGATGATTAAGTTTGGAGATTTATTGAATAGTGATAAGATTTCACAAAATAACTGGTCATATCAGGAGTTTATTAAAATATTAATGGAGGCAGCGCAGGAGATTGAAATTCCAGAAGTAGATCTCAAAATTGATGCAGTGCAAATCATGACTTCATCACAGAGCCGTGGTCGTAAGTTTAAATATGTGTATATTTCAGGTTTGTTAGAAGGGGATTTTCCTAGGTATGGACAAAGAGATTGGCTCTTTACTCCTGAAGAAAGAAAAAAATTATTAGAGCGCGGGATTTACTTTAAACAGTGGTATGAACAGATGGAAGAAGAAGGGCGTTTTTTCCTGGAGGCTATTAGTACTGCTTCAGAAAGATTGATTCTTACCTGTCCAACCTTTGAGCATCAAGCATCTTCATTTATTAAAGAAGTATTAAACCTTTTTAGCGAAGATACCATAAATCAGGAAAATGTGACTATAGGAGAAAAAATAAAGGTAGATGAAGATTATGTACCATTGACTGAATGGGAACGAGAAGAATACTGTTTAAAAAATGTTGTGGTGGATGATATGCTAAAAAGAGATATTTCTGAAGATCGCTTCTTTGATCTTTATCAAAGAAGTCAAATGATTAAGTCGCGAGAAGGAACAGTATTTACTGAATTTGATGGGATTTTAAAAAGTGATGATGTTATTAAGCGATTGCAGAAAGCTTTTCATTCTGAACGGGTTTATAGTATCAGTCAACTCAATGGTTATGCTAATTGTCCTTTTCAATTTTTCTGTAGTAGAATTTTAGATTTGGAAGAGATGGAAGAACCAAAGTCGAGGTTGGAGGCTCTTGATTTAGGTAATTTATATCATCAGATATTATTTCTCTTTTTTAGAGATTTTCCAGGTTGGGAAAAAGAGCCATTGGAAGAAAGTTTGGAACGTTTAGAAAGACTTGTAAATGAGGTAATGGCTAACTTTGTGCCAGGTATGAGTTTACCAAATGGGCTGATGATACAGTATCAGGAGGAGATATTAAAGAAACTACAACGAATTATTTCTTATGAGTATGAGGATGCCGCCAAACTGGAGTATCAGATGACCCCGAAATACTTGGAAGCGAGTTTTGGTTTAAATCAAGATTATCAGGAAGATGAAACATTAAATGTTGCAAATCCTTTAGAGATTCGTTATTTGGAGAATGATGGTTCTGAGAAGATTATTAAGTTTAAAGGAAAGATTGATAGGATTGATGAGAGTCAAGATGGTAAGTATCTTGTTTTATATGATTATAAGCTTGGGACTCGAGAGGGATTTGCAGAAATTGAAGAAGGAATTGATTTGCAATTACCCATTTATATAAAATCTGCTTCTCACCTATGTGGTGAAGAAAAAATTGTATTAGGAGCAGGGTATTTTGCTTTGAATAAATGTGATCGGAAAGCGGGGATTTGGAGGGATTTGTGTCAAGATTTGATTCCAGTAGGAAAACGGAGTAAATCTTGTCTTACTGATGATGATTGGGAAGATGTGATGGCAAAAGTAGATGAATATATTATTGATTATATAAATAAGATACGTGCGGGGGAATTTCCTGTAAATCCAAAAAAATGTCAGGATTATTGTAAGTTTAAGAAAATATGTCGCTACGAAAGTTCCAGAATTCGCCGAATGATGACTGAGAGAAGTAATGGGGGTGATTTGGATGGGATTTAAACCAACTTCAGCGCAAAAAGAAGCAATTGAGACTACAGATCAGTGTATAGTTTTATCAGCAGGTGCAGGTTCCGGTAAGACAGGGGTGCTAACTCAACGTTATCTTCACCTAATCAGTCATAGATTGGCAAATGTTGATGAAATATTAGCGATAACTTTTACTAACAAAGCTGCTGGTGAAATGAAAGAACGTATTTTAAAAGAGGTAAATAGACGAGCTATTGAAGCTGATATATATGAAGAGAAAGATTTTTGGAGAAATGTGAAAGAGGATTTGAATCTGGCCCAGATTAGTACTTTCCATAGTTTTTGTGGTCAAATTTTGCGACAAAACCCATTAGAGGTGGGAGTAGATCCTTTTTTCAGGATATTTGATGAAATCGAAGCAGATGAAATTTTGGATGAAACGATTGAAGAGATTTTTCTTAAAGGGTTGGATAAAGGTGAGTTAAGTGTGATTACTCTTGTTCGGGAGTTTGGTATCTATGCTATAAATGATCTTTTGAAAAATGCTTATATAAACAGTCGCCCAACGAATTTAGATCAGTTAGCTGATAAAACTTTAAAACTTTTAAGTAAGAGTAGTCAAGTATTAGAATTACTAAAGACTGAAATCTGTGATCTTGTAGAAGAGTTACTTCAGATCAATCATTCAGAAAAACTTGCAAAGGGTACTAAAACAAAGATGGACGAATTGGAGAAAAACTGGCCTCATTTAGAATCTTCAATTCGTGAGATTAATTTTTTGACAGACAAGAATAGAAAATCACTAATAAAATTAACAGAAATTTTAAAAGGTAGGTTGGCGAAATCAGTTAGCTCACAAGTAAAGAGAATCAAAGAGATCGTTGAGGAAGAGTTGAATCAATATCTTGCAGATTTGCGAGGATTAGAATTGATCCCATCTTTGGTTGAGGTTATAAAAAAAATAGATGAAAATTATTTGGAAAAGAAACGAAGACTCAATGGAATGGATTTTGCTGATTTAGAGAGAATGACGATTCAGCTTTTAAAAAATAATTCTAAGATATGTACCAGTTATCGTGAAAAGTTTAAATTTATAATGGTTGATGAATTTCAGGATACTAATCCGACACAGGAAAAATTGGTGCGCCTCCTTGTGGGAGGTTCTCTAGATGCAGCTATACAAGGGAATCAGTTATTCATTGTTGGCGATCCTAAACAATCAATCTATCGATTCCGTGGGGCTGATGTTACTGTTTTTAAGGGGCTCAAAAAAGAGATTAGCAAGATTGGTAAAGATATTTTGTTGGACGTGAATTTTAGGAGTAGGGGTAAGATTATTGATTTCGTGAATCATTTTTTTGAGAAGATATTTGGGACTAATGAAAACAATCGTTATGATATGAACTATCAACCATCATATTCGATTCGACGTGGTGATCCAGATGATTCATGTGTGGAATTCATGATTTTAGATAAATCCCAATTAGAAGAGAATACAAATGCTAGAGAAGAAGAGGCAAAATACCTAGCACATCGTATTCAGAAGATGGTTATTTCTGAAGAAAGATTGGTCTATGAGGGTGGAAAAGAGAGTGGAAGAAAAGTCTCTTATGGTGATATATGCGTTCTTTTTCAAGCATTGACTGATGTTAAGATTTATGAAGAAGCACTTCAAAAAAAACACATTCCTTATTCTGTAGTGAAAGGTAGAGGTTTTTTTGATCGGCAGGAAGTTCAAGATGTAATGAATTTCCTAAAAATCGTGGATAACCCTAAGCGAGAGATTGAATGGGTTGGAGTATTACGTTCTCCTTTTTGTGGGTTGAGTGATGAAGATTTAGCGTTACTTTTAACAAAGGATTTCAAAATAGATCAGTTGATAGAAAAATTAGAGAAAAATGATGAGTTAGGTGAGGAATTAATTGGGTGGTCATCTGCTTCTGCAAAGATGATGAGTTTTTTTGAAGTGTACAAAAGTATCAGAGAAAATCGAGAGAAGAAGGCCATCTCTTCTTTGATTATTGAAATTTTATCAAAAACAGGTTATCGGCAATTGATGGTGACACACACTTATGGAGATTTGATTCGGGCCAACTTAAATAAATTCACCTCTATGGCTCGGCAATATGAGAAAGATTCTTTTTCATCATTATATGGTTTTATCAAACATATTGATATGATGGAAGAAAAAGAAGTGAGGGAAGGTATGGCAGAGATTCCAGGCCAGAATGATTGTGTTCAGCTCATGTCTATCCATCAATCTAAAGGGTTGGAGTTTCCTATTGTGATCTTACCAGATGTAGGTCGTCAATTGATCAATCCTACTAATTTTCCAGCGATCTTTTTTGATCCTGAGTTAGGATTAGGACTTAGGGTAAGGGATCCTTTGACTGATAAGTCGATAAAAACATCTCTGTCAACTCTTATCTGGGAAGAGGAAAAACGCCGTGAATTATCTGAACGGAAAAGACTCTTTTATGTAGCAGCGACTAGGGCTAGAGATTATCTCATCATCAGCGGCGCCTTCAAAGATTTTAAAACAGGTGAGATCGATGAAGGAAAAAATTGGTTAGATTGGATAGCACAAGTTTTTGATTTAAGTAAACCTGATGAAGTTCCTGAAGAATTATTCTACGGGAAAGAACAGCATCGAATTTGTGTTAATCCACAAATAGAAGAGCTGATCCTGGAAGAAATGATTTTAGAAAAAACTACCTCAGCTCAAGAGATGGTAGAGTATGAAACTTTGAGTGAGATGTATCAAAATTTAAAGGTTCCATCTATCACTCCTCAGAGAAAGAATGGATATTACGAATTTAGTCCAACAGCATTGATGACATATGAGAAGTGTCCGCGCTGGTATTATCATCGTTTTGTTGAAAAGATGCCTTTTAGTATTGCTAATCCTCTTGATAGATTGACTGTAAAAGATAATAACTTACTTCAGGGGGCGGAGAGGGGAACATTGGTTCATTTTCTCTGCGAAAAAGCTCGGAATATCGAAGAGGTACCAGAAATTTTGCAGAAAGGTGTTCGGCAATTGGGATTTAATGTGGCTGGCCCAGATGCTCTAGCAAATATATTAGCAGATATCCAACCATTGATGAATAATTATTTTCAGCATGAAAATGATCTATACCATATGCTTGAGACTAAAGAAATTAAAGAAAAACGAGAATTATCATTTTATCTAATTTTAGATCAGTCTCTTATCCGGGGCATAATTGACCGTGTTATTATTTCGGAAGATGAAGTTATTATATTTGACTATAAAACTAATCAGATTACAGAGGATGAAATAGAAAAAGAGAGTAAAAAATATTTGCTTCAGATGGAAGTATATGCTTTAGCAATTTACCATTTAACGGGGATAGAGAGGGTTCAGTGTAAACTATATTTTCTTGAACCTGATCGTTATTGGGATTTTCAATTTGATTTAAAAGAATTGCTAGAGATACAACAAAAACTTTCGAAACTTACAGATGAAATCATTCAAGCAGAATGTAATGTTGCTGTAACTGGAACCTATGAAAAATTTGCATGTGCAGCAGAACCTGATGACTGCTCTCGTCATTTATATTGTTCCTACCAAAGATTATGTGAAAATTTTTAGAAAGGAATTTGTGTAAATAGGGCGAAATATATAAGATAATGTGTATTTTATTTGCGTGATAGGAGGGTTAAAAGTGAAAAGGAAATTGATTTTTTATCTGTCTATACTGTTGCTACTTATTTTAATGTTTGGATATAGTATTTCAGTATTTGGTGTTAGTCCATCTCAGCTTTTGCGTTCAAAATTTATTTTGTTATCTGCCAATTTATTTCAAGCTTTACATGGTGAAGTGGCTACTAATAATTTGGGTCTTTTACCAATGATGAATGTAAATGGTGAAGAAGGTTCATTGGCTGAACATCTTCAAAAAGAGATGGAAGAAGTAATAGCAATATATCCATCATTGTATTTAATTCCATCTGAACATGTTAAAGTTGTCTGGGATGAACTTTTAAAAGAAAATCTTTCGGAAAAAGAGCTTTTTCAAAAGATCGGCGAAAAATTAGGAATTTCAGCTTTAGTTATGTCAAGTTTAGTAACTCATTCTGATGTTTACTCGGTAAATGTGATGGTTGTTTTCACCGAGACTGGGAATAAAAAAAATATAAAAACAATTACTTTGGATCGAAATACAATTGATCAAATTCCGTTAGGTGAAGCCCGGACCATTACAGTAACAAACGAAACTCCTTTGTTAGATACAACTACCACAAATACTGATTCACAAGACTTATCAGAAAATAGTGAGGACAATCCTGAAGTAATGGCTGAATCTAAGGTAGAAGATGATAAAACAAAAGATATTAAGACTCCTTCTTCTGAAAATGGGATAAATATAGAAGATTCATATAATCCTG
This sequence comes from Halanaerobiales bacterium, assembly GCA_023128035.1. The sequence goes on from JAGMES010000004.1 coordinate 75,423, forward strand.
ATGATTATGATGTCTCCTTGAATTTGGTAGATCAAAGTCCTCTCATGAATAACTTGCTTTTAGGTTTTGATATAGGGGATTTAGATGGTGATGAAAAGCTTGAAGTTGTTTATAGTGCTGGAATGAATATTCAGGTAAGAAGTTTAGAAAGTTATGCAGTACAATGGATTTATGAAGACTTTTTACCTCTTTCAAATGATCATAAACTGATTGCTGTTGATTTAGATGGTGATTTTAAGGATGAAGTTATTGCTCATGGAAATCTCTTAGAAGTAGTGAATATTAACCCTTATGAGGATGAGTTAATAAGTATACAACCTCGTTTTCTTTCCAGACCTGTATCATTACATGGTTCTAGAGGTATTACATTATTTAATAAGGATTCAATTTATATTGTAAATTATCAAGGGCTAGTTGTGAAAACCTATTATTTAGGAGAGGGTTATGGCAAAAGGTTTATTTTTGCTGATTTAGAAGGTGATGGCACAGAAGAGTTGATTACCACTATGGATGGTGAAGATGAAGGTGCTACAATTCAAATTTTTGAAGTAGATGAGACACTTAAAGATCCTGTGACATTACCTGATCCATATGGTTTTGCCATGCATGCTATGGATTTAAACCAGAATAAAAGACCAGAGATTTATCTGAGAAGAAATTTCTTTGATGGTGATAAGTTTTTGTATAGTAAAATCTATGTACTGGAAAGTGAGAATGATGAACTTAAGTTGATTTATGAAAGTCCAAAACTGGACTATTTTGTAGTAGATTTTGCATCTTATCCCAAGAAAAAGCCGAATCGTCTTGTTGTTGGTGGTATGTATCTAAATCATAAGAAACAGTCAATCAACCAGATTAAAAGCAAACTATTCTTTTACAATTTAGATTAGGACGTGGTAAGGTATTATTCGGTATAGTATGATTTTGCTTATTTTCTTAATTATTCTTTTGCTAAAAGATTCTTCCTCAACGCGCTCGCGCGCACCCTGGAAAGATTTGAAGGCATATTGGCTTTTATCTTTTGAGTTAAGA
>JAGMES010000040.1 GCA_023128035.1 Halanaerobiales bacterium
GAGTTCATAATCATTTATTGAGCTTGGTTTACTATAATTAAACTCCTGACTTTCATAAATCTTGTTTCTGATTTTGTATTCATAATTAACTTCAGCACCTTTTTTAACGATTTTTATTCCATAAGGATAAGCGTGTTCACTACATAACTTTAAATGTGTAACAACATCTTCTTCATTATAATATTCTGGTTTAGTAGTAGTCTCATAGTCGTGTAAATCAGCAATCAACTCAAAATCATCAAAGTTACTGTCAGTTAATTCACAAAAAGCACTATAATAATAATCTCCAGTCTTTCTCATTGCACAAATTCCTTTATTACCTTTACTTAATTCAGTTAAATTAGCAATAATAACTTCGAATTCGGTCATATTTGTATAATCGATGTCTTTCTCATTTTTATATTTAATATCATAATTTATTTGATATGTATCTATCATTCCATAACCTTTGTGTTCTTTATCTTGCCAGTCTTTATATTTATAATATACTGGAACCCATGTGTAGTATTTTTGATCATTTAAACTATCGCTATATTTGTCACAAGGATATTTGCTTTTGCATTTGTAAACACCACCAAACACAATTTTATTTATGTATTCCTTTTTTACCATTTTCTCTCCTCCAATACATATTTGTTAGCGTCGTACTGCTCTTTTGTTAATATTTCTTCGATGTCTATATTATTTATATTTTTTCTATATATTTCAACAGTTGAATATATCCCTCTATTTGCAGGAAATACATAACCAATAATTAAATCACCATCTTTAGATTTCATAACCTCACACCCATTAACATAATCCCCTACTTCTATTAAGTCTATTAGGTTATGAGAAAACTTATCAAATGAATAATCAGGTAATGTAAAAGATGTGCGTTTATCTAATGATTTGCCATATACGTACAATTTGGTTCTTATTTCAGGCTCAATTTTTAAATTATTTATTACTCCTATTTTTCCGTGGATACGAAATAACATTCCTACTTCTAATTTCATTTACTTTCCTCCTTTTTGTCTCCGTCATAGTCAATTATTGTTACAAACGTTAACTTTTCTTCTAACATCCATTCTGATAATGTCCTACATACTTCGATAGCTTCTTTTTCTAAAAATGAATTGATGACAACTTTAGAAACAATGTGTGACTCTTCAAACTCATCAATTAGTCTCTGTAATGTGTTAGCGCTATCGCTTTGAAATATTTTTTTCATTTCTTTACCTCCTTTAAATTTTCTAATACTTCTTCAAATGCTTTTATTTTACCTTCTCTTATATGATCTATTCCATGCTTTAAATTATGTTCATGACATCTTTTTATTTCTTCTTTACAATAGTTTATTATCTTTTTAACTATATCGTTATTGTTCATTTAAACATCAACTGAACATTCCTATTTTCTATCATCATTTTCCTTAATTTGTTTCCCCATAAATATTCAACATTAAATTCTTCTTCTTGAAATTGTGGAAATTCATATACATTATCGTTTATTTCATCAATTAGTTTCTGCCATGCGTCATCTTCGTTTAGAAATACTTGGTCGAAGTTATCCATAACATAACATGTATCTTCTTCAATAATAGCAAATTCGTTACCTCTTAATCTTTCGATAAAGTTTTCAGTTATTGGCATCATTTTATCACCGCCAATACATTATGTCTATCAATAGCATATTTTCTATTAGATATGAACAAGTCTAATCTAGGTTCAGTCATAGCCGATCCGCATGAGTCTAATATGATACCGTCGTATTCGATTCCATCAATAGTTATTAAAACCTCGTCGTAATAATTATAATAATGTATTCCTTCTTGTTTTGTATTCCATTTATTACATGCTCCGCTTTTACTATTCAAACATTCGTTAGTTGCTGCAGCCAAAACCAATCTTCCTTTGTATGTATACCAACCTTTATTATTTACTTGAAATTGGCTAGTTTTTAATCCTGCTCCTACATAATTTGAAGAACCTGTGTTATCTCCTGTGTAGTAATGAGTTAATCTATATTTTAACCCAATTTTTATAGCTTGTGCGCTATCTTTTTCTTCTATTGGTATATTCAGTTTAGATTCCGATATACTTTCTTCTATGGCTCCTAAATTATCAATAATATTTTGATATTCATATTTTAAAATGTTATACTTTATTTCCTTATCGTTTAATAATTCTTTATATGCATCTATCTTTGAAGTATAGACACAAATTATAACTGTTATCATAATAGTAAATACTATTATTGAAGCTAATAACACTTTTCCCCATGATATTTTTGTTTTATTCACTTTCGTTCATCCTTTCATTCATTCTATTATTTAATCTATACATTCTTATTTCTAGATTCTTTACTGTACTTCGTAGCATTTGATAATTATGTACTTGATGTTCTATTCGCTTCGCTATGAAAAAACCGTGTTGTTTATCTGATACTACATCTTGATTTATTTCTTCAAGTCCTAACTCCGATATGGTTCTAGTTGTAGTATATAGCATTTCTGCTAATACTTTTGCTTTAACTGCTGTTTCAGGACTATATGCTTTCTTATATTCTAGTGCTTCATGTAGTTTCATTTTTTACCTCCTTTATAGGCTTCAATACTATTTTGTCTTTATATACTTCCATAATAATTTGTTTTCCGTTACGATCTATAAAAGATTGTGGAACTCTTATTACATTATTATGTTTAGTAATATTGACTGTTTTTTGTATAATCCAACTATTGCTTTTCATCGTAGTACCTCCTTTCATTTATACTGTACTACACTACATTAGAATTGTCAACTATCTTTTGTTAATATTTACACAAAATAAAAAAAGACACGTAATTGTGTCTCTTTTAATAAGTCCATATAGTTAGTTTCCCGTTTGCCAACGGTCTGATATCCACATGTGTATAAGCTTTAGCTTTTCCAAGCCCACCTATGTCTAACTCTACATAATTTTCTTCTATATATTTCTGCACAGAAGTAGGGGACTTACCTTTAACTGTGATGTCAGCAGCCCATCCATATTGATGTTTGCTTCCTGACGATCCTCCTGCTGCTTTATTACAATAGAAACTTCTAAAACCTCTATTAATATCTTTTGAGATTTTTATAATTACAGCAGCACCGTTAAAATGTTCTTTAATCATTTCCAGCGCTAACGGCAACTTATAATTTACTTTTAAATATTGTAACTCGTCGCCTTGCATAAATTCATATACCTTGAAATTGTCTGTGATTCTATGAGAAGAAGATACCCACTTAAATTCAATTTTATCTTCTTTTTTCAACTCTAAAGCAATATTGCCTTTAGGTTGTAAATCTTTAATCTCATTTTTTAATCCGTTATTTTTAATTTCCTCCATCATGAGTTGTTCTTTTAATAATAACTTATTTTGATCCATTGCTTCGATCATATTATCTTTTTGTTTTATAACGTTATCTTTTTGTTCTAATTCCAATTCCATTTTTTTAAATTTATTTTCTATTTCTATATCAGAATATTTTGTGAATATACTAATAAGCTTTTTCAAAAACTCTTTCATTATATCCCTCCTTTATTTTAATGCTTCCTTTACGAAGTTCATAACAGCTGATAACCCAGCAGCTAAAGCAGCTATACCAAGTGCAGACATTGCCTCTTTATTTGTTATATCTATTCCGTTTGCAAAAGAAGCTATAAAAACAGCTAATGAAGCTTGTATAAATGTTTTAGTAAGTCTAACAATAATATCTTTGAAATCTACCTTTGTAAAAAGTGCTTTCATTATTTACCTCCTTAAAGAACAGTAATTAGTAAACCAATGCCTAAACCTACAATTGTAGATATAAGTCCAGTTACCACTGTGTTCCATCTTTCTTTTGGTCTATTACTTAATTCTAAAACCAACGCCTTAACTTCCGCCATATTTTCTCGCATATAAGTCATATCGTTTTTTATTAATGCTATGTCTTGTTTTAGAGACGGTATTTCTTTCATATCTTTTTTCAATAAGTCTATTATTTCTTTCTCCATGTTATCGACTCCTTCTTGATCGTCTAGGTCTTCTTGGTTTTCTTATACTCCTTGGTTTGACTGGCGCTTTTGGAGATTTAGGTCTTCTTCTAGGCATTAGTAATCACCACCTTCATCAATATTTGTATTATTATTGTTATTATTATTTGTTACATTCCCTACGTCAGGATACTCTTCATAGTCATATATTTGATTTATAAAATGACATATTGTTAATGCAAATAATAAAGACACAAAAATGAAAGAAAATATAAGTGATATTATTATTTTATTTTTTCCTCTATCTATTTCTTTTACTATTTCAACTATTATCTCTTTACCCCAAAATTGATAGTCTAATATTTCTTTTTTTTCTTTCATCTAGTTGCCTCCTTATTTATTAATGTGTTCATACCATTCGCCACAAAATGTTATTGCATTTAGATTTGCGTCAGATGTAAATCTAAATAAATAAATAGTATCTTGTTTTAATATTATTTCTCTATTTCTTGAATTAAATCCAGCAGTACGGTTTGCTCCAGCTAGATAACCAGCAATTCTAGTTCCATCAGTTATACTTGTTGGGTCTTTTAATAATGTTAAATCAGATGTTGTGCCTGAATTTCTATTGTTGTTTGTAGGTGTCGTTGATGTTCCTCCAACAACATCAGATGAACCTTCGTAAACTTCTAACTCCGCTCCCAATATTGAAGAAAAATCAAATAACATGTGTGCCCATTTTAAGGTATTAGGAGTAGTTATTACAAATTCTATTGTATCGCCAATTCCTAATGTGTCATCATAATCACATATAAAGAAATGATTACCTTCATGTATTTCGTGGTGCTCATATTCAACTATTTCCATAGCACCGCTTGTATCATCAATTTCTAATGGATTACCTGCTTCATCGTACACAGTTGTTTTTAATTGAGTATTTGAATTTACACTAACATCATTTTCTAATTCTTCTAATGATATTTTAAAATTACCAGCTGTTGTAGATTTAAAATTAACAAATGTTCCTGCTGGATTTTCTCCTGTTATAACTGATTTAATAAGTTCTGCATCGTCTTCTGCCACTATATGGTCATTTATTCTATGTGAACTTGGTTTTACATAAGTCTTCTTTAACATTGTTTGTAAATTGAAAGTAGTTTGCTCAACCCCTCCATTTGTATATATAATTTTAACATATCTTCTTGCTGGACCAAATGTAAATGTTTTACCTACATTAGCAAGTATACTAAATACATCCATATCATCAATTGTAATTCCGTCGGCACTCCAACAAATGCAAAGACCATCAGTTGCACTATCTTGGTCTGCTTTAACGCCAACTGAAATAACACCGTAGTTAAGTGTATCTTGCCAATCTCCTGTAAAAACTTCATCCACTGCAAGCGGAGTGTCTGTTGTGTTGTCAGCGCATACTCTTCCTTTTAATACTACTAAAAGTTCATCTACACCTTCGTCAGTTTCAACAGGATTTTTAACAATAACTTCTAAATCGTTATTAGCGTCTGTTTCAAAAACAGCTGGCTTTACTAATTCATAAACATTTGAATTGCTATCATCATCACTAACATTTAATACTCCTGTATCATTATAAGCTAAATCACTTCTATATTTTGCAATATATAATTTACTAATGCTTACAGAGTTAGCCATAATCCCTGTTTCTTCTAAATACTTTTCAGTTGCTAATGTTCCTATTGTAATTCCATCGTATTTATCAGCCATTTTTTTATACCTCCTTTTTTATTAACATTCTTTCCATATTTCAAATTTTGTTCCAGCACCCATATTAGCTGCCGACGTAAATGTAATTGATGTTACATTTGATTTTGTTGCTTGGCAATATTGACTGTGCTTATATTGTTGAATACCACCAGCTGTACCGATTATCACACTTGAACTATCCGCTATTACAAAAGCTGTCGAAACAGATATTTCTGCACTAATAACCGCAGCTTGATCTCCTAAAAATCCAGCCGAAGCATCATTAACAGTTGTTACTGTTCCAGCTGCTCCTGATTTAACATCTTTTATATGATAATAATTAGTAGCTGTTGTATCACCGTTATAATAAAATGCTACCGCTCCTGGACTACCACTTGCTGGTGTCAATCCTTCTCCAGTTATTTTAACTCTATATTTCCCACCATCGGCAACTAAATCTAAATTTGAAATTGTTTTTGTTACACCAGCGGAAGCAAGAATTTCTTTAGCCACCATCATACTATCTAACAACCAACTTGTACCATTATAATAGAACTTCATTGTTTTTCCTTCAACATCACTAGCTAATAATTGACTTGCCCTTATTGTCTTAATATTTGCGTAAGTATTATCGCCGTCTATCGCTAATCTTGCATTACTAGTTCCAGTCGTTGCCGCAGGGAACTTAATATAAACTACATCATAAGTATCTAAACCAGCGGCACCATCTATTGTAATGTAAAAGTCCCCATTACTTCCTGCATCAGCTTCAGTATATCTTTCTAATCTTCCCAAATTGTTTGCACTAACTGGGGTGGTTTCAGTCGGACTATTTGCAAAAAAACTCATAAAATCATCTCCTTTTTTCTTCCCCTACCCTACTTAAGTGAATAGAGGTATTTTTTTAAGATTGTACGTTAAACCGCAGTTCTATCCCTCCCCTACTGAGTAGAGTAGGGGAGAGTGTAAACGATGTGTCAATATTCTCCGCGTTCACACACTAAATTAATACTCATTACTTTATCATCATAACTTACATCCAAATCTTCTATATTTATATATGTTTCTCTTGTGCCAAATGTCCCTATATATTCAAACTTTACAGATAATATCTTTCCGTATTCTTGTGTAGGATATAAGTCAGTTGCAGGATATAAATCAGTTGCAGGATATAAAACATCATCCTCTATATAGTAATTGTCAAATCCAGTTACTGCAACTTTACCAGCACTTACATAAGCAAAACTTAATTCATCTAAATCATAAATTCTATATCCACTTGTCGCAACTCCATTTAAAGCTCCACACATTGTTATTTTATTTAATACACCATTAGTTTTTCCAGGCAAATATGAAGCGTCCTCGCTGTTCATAACCGTCTCATTCGTGCTTATATCATCATATCTTACAAAACCGTAACCAACATCACTTACTTTCTTAATACTTGCTACACTTAAATCCATAAATGCTAGCAAATAGTCTGATATTGTATCTAATCTTCCAAACCCTAATCCTCTAAATGTATCTCCGACTGATAATGTATTAGTAATTAAATATTCAGTTGTTAAGGTTTTCCCTGTATTCCCTGTTACTTCTTCTATTTCTGCATCAGTTAACGCTAACGAAGAATCATCATAAAGCATATCGGTATCACTATCAGTAATTGTTTGTACTACTTTTGATAAATAAGCGTATGGCAATATAATTGAATCTCCGTTATCCGAAGAAAATTTTGCGAATAACACATCTCCAATACTAGCAGGCAATATCGAATATATAACATAATCTAAATAATTATCTAGTAACCTATTTTTTAACGTTATAACTCTATCGCCATCCTTTAATAGAATCATTTTATTTTTAACTTTAAACAAGGTTTACCACCTCCCCGTTGACAATAACTTGATGTCCCATAACAGTTTTCTCATCTTGATTATAAAATATAATTGCCTTCCTAGTCAAATCATCTTCTATTTGTTGTTCTGTTGGTTTTCTAAAAATATCGAGATAACTTTCGTTAGGATTTGAACTCCTAGTCTTGATAAGTAAGTTACCTATATTTTGATCGATACTATATTTAATATCTGTGATAATAAAATTATTTTTCTCTATAAATAATGCTGACAAATCTATATTTACTTTTTTAGTTAGCAATAACGCGTCTTTTAAAGTTGTAAAGCTCGAATCATTTACATCTCCTTGAAATTCTAAAGTAACACGGTTAGTTTGTTTATTATTTTGTTGGAATATTCCTTTTGCATATTCTGTCAATTCATCTAGTGTAAAATATTTACGGTAGACATCAATTATTCTTTCAATAATTCCTGATGTATTAATTTCATCTTTGCTATTACTTATTTCATTTGAATCTATATAACTTATATTGTATGGAATTATAGCTGTATCTGTAAATACAGGAAAAATTGCGTCAGTTGTTTCACTTGCTACATTCCATTTGAATCCTGTTATCAATTTAGTATTAGAAGGATCACGTTGTAATAATATTTTTTTAGCACCGTTAGCGTCATCTTCTCCTAAATAACCAATTTCACTATCAAACGTTAATGTTTGATTTAAAAAGTCTATTGTTATTTTATATGTATCAGTTCCAGTTTTTAAATATAAAGCATAAGCAATACCTGGAACTAAATCATCAAACGGAGTGTCTATTCTATAACATACATTTTCACTAATACTGAACGGATACTTGAAATTATATATTTCTCCGTTTCCCAATGCTGTTGAAGCTGGGATTAAAGTAAGTCCGCCTATCAATTCTACATTCTTCATATTTAATCTATTACCATAATCAACCGCTTCTATTTCAGGTTGTATTGATTTTATATAACTATTTGATGTAGTAGAGTTAACAGTTAAAACTGCATCTTCATCTATTATGTCATCAATATATCTTAAATATATTCCTTTATTCTCGTCAACATACCATACAAAATTAAATGAAGCTGATAATAAATTTAATATTTTTTCAATACTTTCGTTAACAAATATATCACTAAAATTTTTATCAGTTGGCAACGTATTTTCTTCAATAGTAAATCCATCATCATTAACAATGCTATCTAATATATCTTCAACTGCATCGTGAATATTATCGTTGTCAATTTGTATTTCTATACTTCTTTTTGATAAATAAGTTTGTGGGCTTAATATTTCTATCTCCAATAAAACCTTTCCATTTAATACTGTCCCATCAAACTTTGGCAATTTAGGTTTATTTGCATAACCTGTATATAGAACTGCGTCAGGGACTTCATCAGTGTCTACAATTTGAATTTCTTGATATTTTATAGGCAAATCAGCGATTGCTTCTCCTGTGAAGTCTATCTTTATATTTGTAAATGTTGTTTCGCGAGAAGATACATTTAATGTTGGTCTATTCTCTAATTTGTAATCTGTACTGTTGAATCTAGCATATAATTCCATTAAATATTACCTCCCCCAAGTTTTACCTTTTTAGTTATTTCAGGCAATATTATGTTCCCAATCACAGTTCCATCTAAATCTAATACTGGCGATTTAGTTTGTGGAATTGTTATGTTAACAATTTTTTCACTTCCGTCTTTGAAACTAGCATTTTTTACAAATTGAGAAGTATCAAATCCTCCGCCCATTACATTAGCAGGAACTACCGCCTCTCCTTTATGCAACATAGCCATTCCTTCATCATTAACAATATTTGTTCCAACTTTTAACGTTGGTATTTTAGGAATCGGCAACGGGTTAGCGCTCCATAAGTTCTTAAAAGGCGATATACCTAAAAAGCTTATTTTTCTTATTCTATTCAATATTCCATTTATAAATTTAAATGGTTTACTTATTATCCAATTAATACCTTTTATCAAAGCATTAATTATACCTTTAAATATTTTCCCTATTCCGCCAACTATACCGACAAATATTTTACCGCCAGTTTTAAAAGCATTTATTATTCCGTTCCATACATTCTTAAAAAAAGCAGCTATACTTTTCCACACTTTAATAAATACATTTTTAATAAAATTTAATCCTGCTACTATTCCATTTACATAAGCCTTAAATAAATCAACCCATGCCTTTACAGCCTTTTTAATTATATCTGCTATAAAATTAAACACTTTTTTAAATTGTTCCCATATCCATTTTAGCGCTTCCCAAATTTGTTTTCTAAATATAATTATTATTGCTATTACAGCTATGATCGCTGCCACTATCGGATTGGCTACTATTAAGGCAAATAATACCTTTAGCAATGGTAATAAGAAGGTTACTGCTTTACTTATAATTGAAAACATTTGAAACAGTTTGCCAAACACTAATATCAAAGGACCGATTACTGCTGCCAACCCAGCTATAATTAATATCGTTTTTTTAGTTTTAGAACTCATCTTTGTAAGCCTTTTTAGGATTTTATTGATCCATTTAACTAATTTTAACGCTACTGGCAATAATTTTTTCCCTATTTCAACACCTAATTCTTTAACTTGCTCTGTTAACATACGGCTTTGATTTGCCATGCCACCGCCAGTTCTCTCAAAATCTCCTTGTGCTTTGGTAGTAGCATTCATTACAAAAGCATATCTTAATTGCACTTTTTCCGCTTGCGTCATATCTTTTATATTTTTTTCTATTCCCTCGCTCATAGCGAAAGCTTCTAAATTTGCTTGCGTCATTACTATACCAAGGTTTTTAAGACTTTCTGTTTCGCCCGTATATACACTTTTTAAAGCAGTAGCTGCGATATCCTGTCTAACGTTTTTAAACGAAGCCAAATCAGCCGACAATTTAGTAAGATCCGTTGACATCCCCGCAGCTTCTTCGGACGTTTGACCCATACCTGTACCCATATCGCCAAATAATGCAGCCGTATCTAATGCAGATTGTTGAGCTAACCCCATACTTTTAATTGATGTTTTAGCCCATTCTTTAACTTCTTTGGCGTTATCTCCAAACGATACATCAATTTTATTTAAAGTTTCTTCCATATCGCTGGCTAACTTAACTGAAGCCACACCAAGACCTAAAATAGGCAGCGTCATAGTTTTGGTTAGGTTGCCACCAATTTTAGACATTTTACTTCCTAAATTATTAAATTTTGTTTGTAAATTAGTAACTGATTTGCTGGCTACCGCCATTTGTTTTTCTATATTTACTCCTGTTGTTTTAAGCTCTAATACTACTGTTCTTTTTGTAGCCATTTAAAAAACACCTCCTCTGTTTAATAAGAGATGTTTTCATTCTTTCATTCATCCTTTTTCTCTTTTTTTGCAGTTTTTTTAAGAAATCCTGCCAAACTATCAATTTGTCCGTTTAAATCTGTTCCCGCAGAATTTAATTCTGCCATTCTTTTTAACCTTGATTTATTACCCTCTGTTGTTAAATCTTTTGCTGGCGTTTGCAATAACTTTACAGCCCTACCAAAAGGACTTGCCTCAGATAAGTTCTCAAATAATATTAAAAACTCTTTCCAAGTCATTTTACCTTTTTTCTCTATTAGACTAATATTGTAATCATAATAGAATGATGCAAATATTAATTCGCTATCTATATCTATGTCTGCATATTTCTTTGCTGATGTTTTGCCACCCTCAATAAATAATACATTTGTTATTATATGATTCATTAACATCGTATAATCATTTATTTTCCAATTTTTTGTAAGTTCTTTTATCGTTTTGTGATCACGTTCATAAAACATAACCTTCAAAAATACTTCTACTTTGTTTTTCAACTCCTCGTCTTTAATTGCTCTAAATAAGACAAACACGTTGTCATAAGCAGTGTTTAGCTTAAACTTGCTGCTTTTTATTAAAATATAATCATGAACATCATTTGTATAATGCCATCTCTTCATATTATTCAACTCTAAACTTTTCAGTATAATCTTTTTTATTAAAATCATCAGATACATTTTCAATATATTTTGTTGCTATTTCCATAACTTTATAAAAATCTTCAATACTTAACTCCGAAACTAATTCATAGTCTTCTTTAAATAATAATTTTGCCATCTCCAAGAAAGCTTCTACATTTTCATTATCCTCTTCCAAAGATTTAGCTTTTTTAGCAACTTCTAATATACTACCACTATTTAAGTATACATATATTTGTTTTCCATCTATCTTAACTTCTTCTAATTTTGTTCCTTTTTTCGTTTTTAATTCCATCATTCTATCTCTCCTTTTTTAAAATTGTTATAAAGGGAGAGTTTATCCTCCCGTTATATTATGCGCTTGCTGTAAATGTCCAAGCGCCGTCACTATGAAAAGTACACTCAAAAATTTCTAATTCTTCTGCTGCTCCTCCTGATACCGCTGTTACATCTACGCTACAAGGTATTGAATAAACATCTCCCGTTATATAATTAGTCAATGTAAGAGTAGATTTTACATCCGCTCCCCAGCTTCCAACTAAACCAGCAAGATAATCTTGACCTGTATCGCCGTCGATTCTTTTACCTGACACTCCTACTGTTAATCTACCAGCAACTATATCAGAATATCCAAATCCACCATCAGCTATAAAGTAACCTGATTGATTTTCGTTTTCAACAGCAAAATCTAAACTTTCTAAACCTTTAACTTCAGCCAATGTTGGTGTTGATAACGGAGTAGTATCTATTTCAATTTTCCATTTTAAATTTGCAGTTCTAGCCATGTTATCTTTCTCCTTTCATTTTTATAATTCTATTAATGCAGCATATACTCCTACATAAACATACTTATTGTTTTCATCAGTACCATCTAATTGTTGCATGGGGGTTTCAAATTCTCCCCTTATTAAATGATATATACCTAATGTTTCATCAGTTAGATTTTCTATTGCATCTTGAACAGTCTTTGCTAAAGTCCTCGTTTCATTTTCTTTATTTGTTCCTCGTACACGGATCAAGACATTATATTGTGAATAACCAAAATTATCCCCATAATTATATTGATATTCAGGCGATGGTGCCGTTGATAATACAACTACACTAGATAATGATTCAGGTAACTTACCTATAAATATAGTAGTCCCAAACACTAAACCAGCATTTGCTACTAAATAGTTTTTCAGTTCATCTATAAAATTTATCAATTTCTCACCCCTTAAAACGCATCAATAATCGCATCGGCATACATATTGGCCCATTTATCTATATTTTGTTGTATAGCGAAATCAGCCCACATAGCTTTCGCTTTCAGATTGTGTGTCTTTTGAAATTTCAAGTGAACGCCAAAATATATAAATTCAACATAGGGATTAGACCATGTTATATTATACCTTTTCCTGTCAACTTTCATTTCTATACGAGTCTTACCTGTATCTTCAGGCACATTTTCGTCCGACTTTCTAGCCATGTCTTTTAATATATCATCCTTTGCTTTTGGCACGTTTCTATCTAATTTTTCAGAAACTTTTTTAAAATAAACACTTGCTTTTTCAGCCATCAGAACACCTCTTTCATAGTTACCTCTATATGTTTGAAGGCAGTTCCTCTCTGTTTATAATAAGTATTTGTTCCTGTTATGACATACTCTTGGTTCTTCATTGTTATTTTGTCTCCTACCTTAAAAGATAAATCTTCTAAAGATAAAAACCACGCATCTGATTTGGTAGTATCATCGGTTCCTCTGTTTAACATCAATGACTTTTCTATATAAACATTCTCAACAGTAACAGAGGCAGCAAAACCATTACCATAACCAGTATTAGTCTTGCTATTCCATGTTATTGTCTGTTTTGTATAGTTTTTTAACATATTTTTCTCACAATTAGCTTTCCTTCCATTAAATAGCGATTAGCCTTTGGTGAGATTTTTTGATATTCTTTGGAACCTGAACCACCATATTGTACGCTTTCGTTTGTTTTACCAATTGTTACACTTTTCCCAGTACCTGCATATTCTTCATCAATACCAGGATTATCCTTGTTATATTTGACTTGGTAAGCAGTTGCTAGTTTTAAATCATTAGGAGCGGTATCAGTATCGTAATCGTCTGCTGATATTTTATTCCATGTATAACAGTGTGATTTTAATTGTTCAGATGCTTCATTTATTTCTATCACTGTTGCTGTGTTCCCAGCTCCTATTATCGTGGTATATTCAGCTTCAGTTATATACTGACTCCTTGTAATCGCCATAGACAATCACTCCTTTCCTACTACGCAGATGGAGTAGAACTATATTTAGTTAAAATTCTTGCTTTAGTTGTTACTCTATATGCAGTATTAAATTCAACTTGCGCTAATGACCCTGCGAATCTTTCAGAATCTATAATTCTAAATGCTTCAAAATTATTTAATACCGAAAATGCTCTGTAATCACCCATGATAATATCAATAGCTGATAAATCAACAGTATTAAGAGTACCAGTGTAATCATAATATGTAACTGATGTTTCAGCTAAACTGTTAGCTTCAATAACTTCTATACCGAACCATGTACCAGTAATACCTTGTCCGATTATTCTTTCATTTGAAGATGGTCTATAATTATCCCCTGCAACTTGCAAAGTTAAAGTATAAGCACCTGATCTCATTAATGCGAAGTTAGGTTTTGCTTTAGCAAGCTTTAAAGTTTGACGCATTGCTAAATATTTTGTTTCTATGTTTGAAGAACTTAATGCAGTAGTATCTGCCATGTCAGTAGATTCAACCATTAAACAAGCCATACCTGATAATTGCCAACCTTCTTTAGTTTCTGCTAATGCTTCCTGTAACTCACCTTCTGCTTTGTTATATGCAACAGCAGCAGCGGTAACCCCGTAAATCTTTCTAGATTTCTTGAAATTGTTATTAAATACAGCTTGAATAAGAGTATCGGCAACAACAACGTCAGAAAAGTCAGACGCGGGAGTTGTAGGTGCAACAAAGCTTCCTCCTCCTAATTTATGGATGAAGATTCCTCCTGCTTGTTCTTCATATTTATCTGTATAAGTAACTCCAGGTATTAATACACTATCATAGTACAAATTCGGTTCTATAATCTTTGAATATTTTTCATCTACATATTGCGTGTTATAAATTACGCTCATTATTTAATCATTCCCTTCTTTTTTTTTATCCTTCATAATAAGGATTATGTTCGTACTTTTTGTCAAGATAACTCTTTGAACCTGATTTAGGTAACTTTTCTTGACCTTTTTCCTTACCCAATTTTTTATTGTCTTCAGGTTTTAACAATGGTAATTCATCTTCGATTGCTTTTTGAACACGTGATTTAAGTTCTTTAGAGTCAATTTCTTCATCTTCAAACAAATCTTTTTTATCAATTAACTTTAAGACTGTTTTACTATATTTAGTATCTATTTCTAGTTCTGCCAATATAGTAGTAGTTTCGTCACGAAGCGCAATGTCATTTATTTTAGTTTGTAAACTAGATATAACAACATCTTTCCCTTCGGATTCTTCTGTTTTCTTTTGCAAATCGCTCTTTTCAGATTCTCTTATTTTCTTTAATTCTTTCAAAGCCTTTTTAGTATCATTGACATCTTCAACGTCAAGATCCTTTAAAACTGACTTTTTAGCCTCACTTCTAGTTTTGCCCATAAGAGCATCAACTTCGTCTTGAGTAAACGTCTTCGGTTTGTTATTATCAAGATCCTTATCTAATTCTTTCTTCAAATCTTTTTCTAGATCTTTTTGTAATTCAGCCATTTTTTTCTCCTTCTTTATAAAGTCTTTAGATTAGACTCTACTCGGTATTTAATATACGCATCCGATTAGCGTTGTTTGCTCTATTGTTTCGTTTTTACACAGGCACATAAGATTCAAGCCAATATATATTACTCAGCATTTTCAAGCGGAATAATGTTTATTTCTTTAATTTCTTGAACTTCAATATCAATATTCTTTAAAGCTTTCTTATCTTTTACATCTTTTTTTTCAACTGATATTATTTCTTCAGTTTTAAGTTTTTTCTTGTTTGTTTTTATTTCTTCAATATACGCTCCTCTTAAGCCTTTTTTTAATGTTTCTTCATAATGAGGAACTTCTTTTTTTGTTAATTCCACTGTCCCAAATTTCTTATCTCTGTAAAACACATTATATTTACTCATTATTTAGCCTCCTTATAATTATTATATCCTTTAATGCTACTAGACACATTACTATCAGCATATTCTAATCGCATATCACACGAACAATTTATATCTTCACTAGGATCGCCGAAGTGTTGTGGTGCCTTTGTACTCTTACCGCCAACATTAAAATCTCCGTCTATTCCGTTAACCTTTTGTCCGTCCGCCGACACATGGCTTGGTCTAGCTTCCACGCTTCGGTATGTATATACCCATATCTTAACCATATCTACACCGTGAGTTTCATTTAATGCTCCCACCTGCAATTTGCTATCAGATATGTAAGTATTCGTTTCAGTTCTAGCAATAGATTTTGCTTTACCATTATTCAATTTCATACTCTTCTCTAATTTCTTTTGAACTTGTTTCTCTGTTTTACCGTCTTTCAAACCTTTCTTAATTATCTTTGATACTTTTTTATCTAATCTTCTAGCATTTCCTTTTATAACTTTATCCCATTTAATTAACTTTTTTCTTTTTTTAATAGTTCCTTTTATAGCTTTATTGATATCTTCCTGTTTTAATACAACGCCAGGATTTCCTATTTTAGTAGCCACTACATACTCATTAAACAAATAGGTAGTATTTATAAGGTCGGCGCTAGTCTTCGTTATATTGGTACTATTTTTAAGCCACAGCGTTGCAATTAAGGGAGTTATTGCTTTAATCAGTTTATTAACTTCCTTTTCGTTGGTTAATTTCCCCTGTTTGTTATATTCTGCTGTGTCATATATTTCTTTAAGTTCTTCGTCTATCTCTTTTGTAACGCCTCTATAATCTTTATTAATTATTTTAGATAATTCAGATTGTTCTTCTTCGAGTAATTTATCAAGATTATCATTCATCTAATCACTCCTCGTCTTTATTGTTTCCCTCAAACGACAGCGAACCGAGATTAGCAACTATTCTAGCCTTCTCTTCTTCTGATAAATCATCGCCATATATTTCTTCTAATGCTTTCAAGTCATCAATTATTTCAGCTTCTTTCATTGTAGCTGCTTGATTTATTTTATCGTTTCTTGATTCATCTATATATTTACCAAATGTAACTGCAACTTTCTCAACTTTATTAGATTTTTTATTCCACCATGCATAAGATTCTAATAATAGCATATCAAACATTTCTAAAAATGGTTGCCATGATGTTATCATTTGACTTCTAGTTCTTATTGAAGCTGTTTCTCTTTTTTCTAATGCATCATCAGAAGAGTTGGCTCCTACACCATCACTTATTCCCATGGTTATAGGACTTAAACCTGCTGATGCTAATATGTTATTTAATATAGCCATAATAGCTTTAGTATATTGTTCTGTCCTTATATTAGGTTGATTATGTGTTATTTTATTCTCAACACCTTCAGTATTATCAGTTCCAACCTCTGTGTAATGCTTTCTAAATTTGTCAAATACTTTATTTTGCATCAAACTTGTTGGAACATAAGATTCTGCTCTACCTGTTCTTATTTCATCCATTAACTGCGACCATGTTTCATCTAAAGCATCAAACTCGCTTATTATTCCTTGATAGTCACTTTTTATCGCTCTTTTTTCCCTCGCTAATAGCATATCATTAGGAATATTCTCATTATCTTTTAATTCAGCTGTTTCCTCTAAAGTGTCTAATGGCACCAAAGTTCTAGAAGTTGGCTTTACCTCATACAGTTTATATCTGATATAACCATATCCATATTCTTCGCATAATTGATATTTCTTTTTGCCTTCTGTGTAATCTTCTTTAAATATTATCTTTGTTAATCTTCCTCTAACATAAAATGATTCATAATTTATAGGAGAATATTTTTCTATTATTGGATAGTCAGTAATTTTACTTTCAAAACCTATCTTCCACGCAAATCTACCAGCCCAACTTTCAGTCATTGCTGATCTAGTAACTAAATCATTAGAGTCATTATCATTTAATATATCATTTAATAACAAAGTGCCTTTATCATCAACTTCATCTTTTTTATTGAATGCCTCATGTTTTATTCCGCCTGTGGTTAACAATCTCGCCTTTGTAAAACTTAATGAAGCCGGAACTCCACTATGGACTACTCTAATACACCCATTTACATTTGAATAGTAATAACTTTCTCTAATATCTATTGTGGCATAAGCAGATTCTTTCGTTTGATAAAAATCGGCTAACAAGTCTTCATTACCTAAAAACCATAAAAACTTTTCTTGTAATAAATAATCTTCATATTCCATTTTTCCTTTTGGCATATTTCCACCTCTTATATTATTATATTCTTGCATATAGGGATATATGAAATTAGTTATCCCCTTGCCTATCGTATTTTTTAATCCCAATTTGATCACTTCCTATCATTTTTTTAAATGGTATCCATCCATATTGACTCCCGTTAATAGTGTGGTCATTTGCATCTTCAGGTTCATCTTTTTTAGTGTCCCAACTATAAGTATTGTGTTCCTTTATGTGGAATGTACATGTACCTACAATTAAATAATTTTTATGCGCTATCCAACTGTTTTGCAGATTTATTCTATCTATTATCTTCATCTTTTTATATGAATTTAGAAAATTAAAGTTAAATCCATGTAGTAGTTTATACTTTCTACATTCTGTTATAGTAGCTTGATCTGCATTATCTATAAATACATCGGGACATGTTCCCCATTTTTTTTGCATGTTTATTATAAAATCACTTAATTTGACTGCTATATCGCTAGGAGTTAAAGGTATTGCTCTGTCTTTATTGTTAAATACTCTCTCCTCCAATGCTACATATACTCCACGATCGGTTATTCCACCAAACATAAAAGTAAATGTGTCATTTGATTTCCTTGAGTATGAAGTATCAACTCCACATGTATATTTTTTATATATAAACTTCTTGGCTTCTTCTTCAGTGATAATGTTTTCTGTTGGTAGATTAAATATCAAGCCAACACCTTTAGTTCTTATTCCTTGTATCTTTGTTTGATACTCCCTAGTTTCAGGAAGCAAACTTGTTAATAATTTATGTTTTAATTCTTCTGTCATTGCTGGGTTATCATCAAATGTAAAAAACCAATAGCGCCACATTTCTGTTGGCAATGATTTTTTCAGTTCCTCCCATATATGGTTTGGCACATCTTTCTCATATTTTTCTATCGGTCTTGCTCTATTTATTATTTCGTTGTATATTTCTTTATCAGGATTATCAGGATTCAATGTCATACACATATATTCGAATCTTGGCAGAAACAACTCTCTTATAAATCCCATGTCTGCTATATTTACCTCATCTATGAATACTGCTCCAAATTGTCCTCCTAATACCTTCTTGAACTTTGCTATATCACTATAACCCACTAAATAGACTGTATCTTCCCCTATTTGTAAATGGGGCAGTTTTTGCCTATGGTTTCCATTTAAGTATAGTTCTATATCGGGGTAGTTGTCAAGTAATCCACAATCGCCTGTTGATAAAATATTGCTTAATACAGTTCCTAAACTTTCACCTGCTATTAAATGTTTGTTCCTTTTAGTCTTTTTGATCATGTATAAAAACTTTGTCGATGCAGCTGTTGTGGTCTTTCCTGACTGCGTAGTTCCTTCTAGGACATCTACTTCGCTATCTGTTTTAAGAAAATCAAGATACTTCTTTGTTATCTTCATTTTTTAACTCCTCTATTGAAGTTATAAGTTCAACCACTGCTGACATATCTCTTTTGTCAGATAGATCAACATCATTAGTAGGCTTTTCTCCTATCGTATCTCTCAACTCTTTGAAAGCTTGTATGTCTCCTTCAATAGCTTTCTTTATTACAGCCACACTAATTTTTTTAAGATTATTATCTGTTGCTAGTAATATTAATAATTCTTCTTTTAATAATTTTTTCTCTTGTCTTGCTTTAACGCTCGCTTTGCCACCTAAAGATGCCAATCGCTTCTGTTCTTGTTCCGTTAATTGGTTAAACGGTATTAAGTCTTCTTTAGACATCTTATATCACCTACTTTTTATATTTCTAATTTATTAAATATTTCTTTCATTTTGGGATAGGTTAATGCTATCCAGTCTACTAACTCTTCATCATCAAAGTAATCTCTTAATCCACTCTCATGAAATAGGGCGTGTATTA
Source organism: Halanaerobiales bacterium (assembly GCA_023128035.1). Next base: position 19,848 of record JAGMES010000040.1, read on the forward strand.
TTTCGTGCCTTAATACTTTGTCTCTATATAATTCTAAATTATTAACTTCTTTGGTTGATCGTTTTGATAATAAATCCTTATCTATAACAATTTCTTTACTCCATATTTCTACATAAGCATTAACATCCTCTAATTTAGGATCATTACTTCTATCTCCATACTTAATTACATAGTCTTGACCTAATATGTTTATCTTCTTATTCATACGTCCTCCTATTGGTTATTCACTACTGGCAAAGATATAATAAGGTCGCATCTGTAGGCTCTTGACTACTGCATACCTCCGTTATATCTCACCCAGTAAGGAATAACCTTACTATTTTCATGATTCGTTTATTTTGTTAAACTTTTCTATTGTCTTAATTTCGTTAGTCGACATTATTTTAACTGACATTAGATTTTTCTTCCATCCTAAATCAGTCTCTATTAACAAATCTCCATCTTTAAGATATACATCTATTTCCATAGATGATTTAAAATCTTTTGTTTTTTCTTTTGATAATTCTCTTAATATAAGATTGTCTTCTTTATCAAACATTAAAGTTTGTATAATTCTTTTATTCTTTGATATTACTCGTGGTTCTTTTTTTATGTCTTTGATTGTTTCTGTTGTGATTCTTCTAGCGTTTACCAAACGAACTTTGTTATATTCTTGCAACGGCATTACTTTCATTTTATCATACTCTCTTTCTTTTTTTTACTAGATTTTGTTTTATTAATTCTTCTGATCTTTCAGGAGTTACGTTAATCGGTTCATCCTGTATTACAAGTTTTTTCAGTTCCAAATCGTAATAATTTCTGATAGGATAAACTGTAACTCCACCTATTATTTCCCTACAACTATCAAATATCTTTTCCCACTTTTTATGTTCACTTTTAAATTCAAAATCTTTTAAATTATCTTTATATTTTTGTTTGTTTTTAATTAATTTATTTATTCTTTCCTTTGTAATAATTATGTTGTTTTTAGGATTATCATCTAATTGTCTTGTTACTCTTTCTTTGCCCATTTTAAATATTAGTCCATTGACATCATCTTCTATTTGTTCGTAGGCACTTGAATAGTTTGTAATTAATACAGGTGTTCCTAATATTTTCGCTTCTGTTGTTGCTAGTCCCCAACTTTCAAAATCACTAAACATTACAACATAATCAGCCATTACCATGTATGGGTAAGGGTTTGTCTTTTTGCCAACAAAATCAACATTCTTGCCCTCAAATAGCGTAATATACTTGTCGAGCATTTTTGGTGAATATGCTTTGCCAACTATTGTAAAATGATAATCTTCTTTTGTTTTTTCAAAGTACTCGGCAAGTTCATTTACTCTGTATAATCCTTTTTCATCTGATATTCTACCGACAAATACAATCTCCAACTTAGATTTCCTTTTAACTTTATATTCAGTTGCCTTCTTCTTTATTCCTTCTACATCTAATTCATTATGTATAACTATACCTTTTATTCCTGTAACTTTCTTTAATTGTGTAGCAACCTCTTTACTAACACATACAAATTCATCAATTTTTTCTGTAAAAATAGCTTCTTCTAATAAACAATTTGGGTAGACATAAGGAATGGAATGTATCCAACTTATATAATGATTTGCTGTTATCTGTGTTATTACTTTTCGATATTGAAAATATAATCCTCCCCATACAATTATATCAAAAAAGTAACTATCTTCATTACCTAATTTAATAATAGTTCCGTAATGTTTTAATTCTTTTAGAAAATCACTATCACTATTATCACTATAAACAAAATATAAATCATATTTTTTTTGTAATTCTTTTACCGCTTCTTTTACACTTCTAAACTTTTTATTATATGTTTTTTTTGCTAAATTAAGGATGGCAACTTCTACTCCGCCATATAAGAACATTCTATAATAAAAACATATCTTCTTCTCCATACTTTCCTCCTAGATTATATTAATGCATTTTTATGCATTAGGTATTTTCATTAATGTAATGCTTCCAACTCTGTTTTTAGTATAAACATAAACTACTTCGCTTAAAACTTTATATTTTACATTTTCTTGTAAACATAAATGTTTTGTAAATAGCAAATCCTCGCCTGCCAACATTGTTTCATCAAACCTATAATCTCCAATAAAACTTCGTTTCCAACATTTGTTCCAAACTGCACACATATTGTACACTTCAGACATATATGTTTTTCCGTCAGGAACAAACTGATGATCCTCGTTGGTTCTATAACCCATAAATATAACATCTGGTGATTCTTTAAAATCTTCAGCAACCCTTTTAAATCTTGTTTCATTATGGTACGCATCGTCACTGTCTATAAATAATACATAATCTCCTTTGGCAACATCTAGTCCTGCATTTCTACTTCCACCAGCTAATCGCTTATGGTCGTTTTTTATTAAGATTATATCATCTATCTTTTCTAATATTTCTCTTGTCCCATCAGTACTCATATCGTCTATAACTATTAATTCATAATTTTTATATGTTTGCATTTTTACATTGCCAATCGCTCTATATATAAAATCTTTTGTATTAAAAGCAGGCATTATTACACTAATTAAAAAATCCTCTTTTTCCATAATCAACATCAACTCCCTCTTCTAGGAAAAATCTTTCAACTTCTCTCATCCATTTACCTTTATGAATTGCGAAGAAATTATAATTATAATATCCATTGTCAATTATGTGTTCTCCAACATTTACATATTGCTTATATTTACTGGTTATTTTTGTTAATTCCCATTCCCATGGACTTTGGTTTTTTTCTAATCTCTCTATTAACTTCTCTCTATCCCATATTGAAGGTGAACATCCATTCATGTAGACTGCATTGTTTCGCTTCGCTACATAACCTCCATATACATCTTCTTCGTTATAAAAATCTTTGTTTCTTTTAGCCCCACATAGATTTATTGTTATTATATCTTCATTCATTAGCCAGATTGCTCTGTCTATTTCCTTTTGGTTGACCTTGCCTCTAATGAATGAATCCTCTGTCATAAATATTATATACTTTGTATCTATCTGTTTAAGTGCTTCACGCAATCTTTTAGTCCAAACATTGCTATCTATATTTATAGTTTCGCAATACTCTGATTTCTTTGTTTCAGTAATTAGATAAGACTTATAAGGACAATCTTTCCAATATTTATCTTTAAAATGAAAAAACAACTTCCAACAATCATCGTAATTGTCGCAACTAACTATTACAAGACTTGTATTCATCTTTTAGCCACCTTTAGCAAACTTGGATTATATTTAACTACCTTGTCTAATTCTACTTCTATATAGTCAACTTTTTCTTTTATTTTGTTGAATAATTGCTCTCCTTTTGTGGTTTTAAGGAATACAACTGATATACCTTTGTTATCGGCAAACTCTGGGTATTCGTTTCCAACTCCCCAAAAATCTCCCAACATTATATCGCTATTACTTTTAAAGTTTTTGAATTGGCAATTATAACAAGGTTTAGTTAAGTTTCTATTATTTAAGAAATCTTGCATAAACTTATTATCTTGGAAATCTTCTTTTTTACCATTTATATTAACTTCAAAATTAGTCCAACCTCTAGATTTATCTCTAAAGTCTATTTGTTTTATTCCGTTTTCGGAACAATACCTTTTAAATGATGCCTTTGTTGGTGTTCCGTGGCATATAAAGTCTACTAATATTAAATTATCTCTATTAAACATCATTTTACAAGGCGTTCCACTAAATAGCGTTAACCTATCTTTTGACATTATATTATAGTCAATGGTTGATTTCACATATTTGCTTTTTCTTAATTCTTTCAAATCTTCTTTGTTATCAGCAACCTTGTGTATAACATCTAATCCATTATAAGCGGCACCTATTACTTCGCCGCCTTCATCTATAACTTGTTCAGCTAGCGCAGTAAATATTCCGCCACTTGAACTTTTAAGTACTACATCTTTGTCTTTATTCTTGCACGCATAGATTTTCATATATCTCCTTTATATCATAACAACGGTTTTTATAATCAGGCATTATATTTATTAATATTTCTTTTGTTTGATAATAGTTATTTTCTAACCATTTAAATCCTGCTGCTAAATCATCACTTGTTTTTAAATCGTGAACCGATATAACATAATTTTTATCTGTTCCAAATAAATCTATCGCTATCCCTTTCGATTTGATAGAATAACCCAACACCAATGTAGGAACTAATGAAGAATATCCAGCTATGGAAGCGTGCGTTCTATTACAAACAAGCATCTTGCAATTTGCTATATATCCTTTTAACTTCATACAATTGTTATCTTCAATTAGTTTTATCCTATCACTATCAAACATATCATATAAATCTTTTAATACTTTCAAATCGTCATTGCACGGTTGAGCGACGTGTGGTATTAAAGCAATGTCATATTTTGTATCCTCTAAAATATATCTTATTAATCTAACAAAATTATCAAACATTATTTTATTTCTTATTAAACCACTAGCATTTATGCCTATTGTTTCTTTTTTAAATGGTTCTACTTCTTCTATCGGCAAAACAAAGGCACTGTCGGGAATAAGATAGGCATTTACGCCACGTTCTATAAGATTGTTATAAGTTATACTCTCTCTTGCTGATATAGCATCATATTGCTTTAAACTATCAATAGCCTCTTGGCTTGTGAAAACATCTTCTCCAATACTACAACCTACAAAGAATGTCTTTGCTCCGCTATTTTCAAACTTTCTTCTATATTTTTCAAGTACAGAAGCAGTGTAGGGATTAGAACAATTATCTCCACCAATAGAGCATCCTACCTTTACCTCATCAACGTTTTTAATTTCTTCCGCTGTAAACTTTAAAGCATATATATTATCTACAATTTCAGATATACAAAACTTTTCATCTTCTGTTGGTATTGTTGAATATAAATCAACATCTTTCAATTTGCAGATATCTATTATTGACCTTACTAACGCTTCGCAACCGTGATTTCCGCTGCCAGCGTGATAATATAATACATTCTTTTTTTTCATAATATCATCCTTTACCAGTTTTCATAGTTTAATTCTATTAATATATTGTCGGCACCACCGTATCTTTTAACTATGTGAACCTCATATATTTGGTTATCATCGTAATACGCTATCTTGTTTAAGGCATCAAATATTGCCTTTTGTATATTGTCAATATCCGGTTTAACAATTAATGGTTCTCCTATCATCTTTTGTCTCTTCTTTTCGCTATAACTTTGTGGAGGTTCTACTATTACATCTATTTTTGCACTTATTGATCTCTTATCTAACGGTGTTGCTGTATAATGTTCTAAAAAACAATGTTTAATTAAATTATAATATTTTGTATTTCTTTCGTCTGGATAAGTTCTTTTTCTTTTGAAGTTAATTCCCATTTCTCTTCTTCCTTCAACTTTAATCGGACAAGTGAATATCCTCTTTTCCGACCTCAATAATTCCATTTTATATTACATCTCCTTTTTGTAAATTAAAAAAGACGGCATAATCCCTATAAGATTAAGCCGTTTTGTAAAAAAAATATAGAGTTATTTAGAATATTATTCATAAACTCACATCCTACACACTACTTATTAATTTTACCATTTGCCTAGTCTTTTGTCAAATATTTTAAGTATTTTGACGGTATATTTAAAACAGTTATTAATTTCTCGTCGGAATCATATAGAAAAACATTATTATCATAAACAATTATTTTGCCTACTGATCCTTTTTTAAGTCTTACCTTATCAAGATATCTTCTAAAACTTCCGCTAAACTCTTTATAAGATACTCCTCTTTGTAATGCTAGTTCGTTCTGTCTTTTTGATTTAGAACTTCTTTCTCGCATCCTTCTTTTTGGATGTCTTTCTATGTCGTCATAAGATTCCATATTTTATTAATTAGCCTCCTCTATAATACTACTATTACATTCTGTCGATCCTGATGCATTAATAAGATCTGATATTATAAGACACATCATAAACATTGAAAATATAATTAGAATTACCAAGAACGGTGGAATAATATATTCCATTAAAAAGTTATTCATTTTAAAACCTCCTCCATATTAATTTTTCTTCGTTCCAATCAGGATAGTGCGATTGTAGATATTCCTTTGTTTTTTCTTTTATGTAATTTCTTCTAGCAGTATCGTTGCCATTATCGTAATCGTGATGGCATTTAAGGCAGTGTGTGACGATGTTTTCCTCTATCCCCATACCATTGTTCCCTTTCGATATATAATGCGAGTTAGGCGCTCCGTGCGCTCCGCATATTATACAACATCCTCCGTCGCGTTCATATACTACTTCCCTTACTTCTTTTGGTATATCTAAAGCTTTCTGCTTTTCTTTCCTTATCTTGCTAGATCTACCCATTATAATAACGCATCTTTCCAGTAGTTAGTTTCTATGCCTAGGTTCTCTGCATAGTCTAACAGGTTCTCAATTAACAATCCCATTTCCTTTGTATTTAATTTACTAGATCCATATACTACTTTAACATTAAGAAATATTTGACCTTTGTTTGTCATTTTAGATTGTGGGACTGCCAATCTAACTTCTTTTTTGAATCTTTCAAAAGCCTCTTCTAATATTAATATATAATCAACTTTCGCTCCTGTATATTCTAACATTTTTATATAAAGAGCATCTATGTCATCTTTGTTTTTTCTACCAGTTTGTTTTTCAACGCATAGAGTTATAAGCACCCACATATATCTATTTTGTTGATTAGATCGCTTTGACTTAACTTCGTTTATATCAAAAGAATATATCTTTTCTCTATCTAATGACAACACTATACTTTGAAATGGATTATTAACCGCCAATTCTAATATAGCATTATCTTTTGTTTGTAACGCTCTGTTAATCTTGCCTGTTATTTTCATAATAACTCCCTCCTAAAATGGAAGATCCGAATCATCTATATCTACGCTCGATCCAAACTCTTCAAACGGATTAGTTTCTTCTTTTGGTTCTTCTTTTTCTTCCTGTTTTTCTTCTTGAGGTTTACTATCTAGGAATTGAACTCTATTTGCTATTACTTTTGTGTAATAAATAGTCTCGCCTTTTTCGTTATCTTTTCTACTAGTTTCTATTCTACCGTCAATAGCAACCTGACTTCCTTTTCCTAAATATTTTTTAACGTTTTCTCCCGCTTTTTTCCATACAACTATGGTTATAAAATCTGCTTCACGTTCTCCTTGTGCGTTTGTAAAATCTCTATTAACTGCTAACGTGAAATTACATACAGGATCGTTGGCTTTGGTATATCTTAATTCAGGATCCTTTGTTAGTCTTCCAACTAAAAATGACTTATTGATTTTGATCACGCCTTTCCTTATGTCTTTCGGTCATGTGATAACTCGCATGTTCTTTGAAAGACATTATTTTTAAATTTTCTATTCTATTATCTCTTCTGTTTTTATTAATGTGATGAACTACTTCGCTTTTTTCTATATACCGTTGCTCTCTTTCTTCCATTACAAGCACGTGTTCCATTACATATCCATCTTTATTGCAAAAAGGATGTGTCGGTATGTAAATGGCGATATAACCATCATACCTAATTTTTGCGTGTCCGCCATATTTAGTAGGATTAATATATTTGCCTTGACGAGACAAAGATATCTTTTTTTTGGTTTCTTCACTGACAATTTTACCCTTATGAATTAAAGAGAGTTTTTGTTTTGTTCTTTCCGTATGCGTCCGCCCTTTAAAAGTAAATGTACTTTGCCTAGACTTTATATTATATTTTTTCATATAATTATAAACGCTACCAATCGCTACATCTAATTCTAGCGCTATTTTCCACATAGGTTTGTTTTCAACTAAGTATTTATTCCTTAACTTTTTTTCATCTATCATTTTTAACCTCCACATTAATCATATATGAATAAAACAATATTGTCAAATTGTTAATATACTTCTATTCATTACTTGCCTTCTTTCTTGCCATATTCTATTAATATCGTATGCCCTTCTTTACTATCAGATATTTTTTTATAATACTTCATACATTCTTCATAACTTTTCCTAAAGCTTCCTTCTTCGTTTTCATAAACGTTTCCCATCATAAAAGCTTCACTCATATCTCCTATAACCATGCTGTATTTCTTTGCTTGCCACTCTTTAGCTATATCAGCTAGTTCTTGCCACAAGTCTTCGTTACCGTCTCTATAAGGCATTTTTTCTACATACTCTCTTAATATCTTTATAGATTTTTTTATTTTGTCCACTTACTTACCTTCTTTCATATATTTCCATATTTTAAAACATGCATCGAATATTTTAGTATTTGGTTTTATTTCTATAAACTTATAATTTGTTTTAGTTAAGTGTAGACAATAATATTTGTCTATCTTTTTGCCGTTTGCTTCTAATAACTTTTTATAACCGCCAAATTGAACTTGGACTAACGTTGTATTTATTTTACTACTAGTCTTATGATCTATCAATATTGTTTTACCTTCATATTCGGCTATCATATCAAATGTACCAGCATAAACACCGTCAGTTAATTTTTGTTCTAATTCTATAGGCTTAAATCCTTTTAGTTTTTTAGCAACTTTATATTGAAATACATAATCTTTATAAATATCTTCTATTTCAAACTCTCCCCATCTTTCTAAATCTTCAATTGCTTTATGGATTTGTATCCCTCTATATGCAGCTTTAGTGACTATTTCTTTATCAATACCCTCATAGTATGGAATTGTGATGCATTCCATTATTTTTGAAACGGAAGGCACCTCTTTTCCATCTATTGAATATTTATGTCCTTCTTCTTCGAATGTTAATTTCATTATTTCAATAATTCCCCAAATTTTTTAATAAAATATTCTTTTTCTAATTTTATTTTTTTTGTTTCTGCTTCTTTTTCTTTTATTTTTTCATCAAATGCATCTAATATTTTATCTTTTTCAAAATCTATTTCTTCATCATAAGGCAATAATTTTATTTCACTATCTTTAGTAAGATATTCTATTTTAATTTTAGCATCATTATACCCTTTTTCAATATAAACAATGGTAACAACATCTTCTCCATTAAAATTATCATAATTAGTTATCATACCTAAATGTATTCCATAACTAGAATAATCTTTTTTTAAGACTTTAATTTTTTCACCAACTTTAAAGGTATGTATTTGCTTAACATTATGTTCAATTTCAAATTTCATTCCATTAAGTTCCATTTATGCCACCTCCTTTACTTTAATTCTAATACTAGATTTAACAGGTGTTTCTTTAATACATTCTAAATATACATCTTCATATTCTGTTTTCAATTTATTAGTATCTACACCTTTTCTAGTTGTTGGTGCTACATAAGTAATTGTTAAAATATCATTTTCAAACTTTTTTACATCTGCTTTTTCCATAGATTCTTTTAATTTGTCTTTCATATCAGATTTCTTTTTGTTTATATTATTAGCAACTTCTTTTAATTCTAAAATTCTTATAAAAAGTTTGTCACTTTTCAAAGCCATATCTAAATCATTCTGTTTTTCTATTAACTCCATATTTAATGCTTCTTCTTCTAATTGTAATGCAGTATACTCTTCTAATACTTTCATTTATTTCTCCTCTTTCTTTTCTTCTATTTTTTTAATCAGTTCACTTGCCATAGCAAATGTCATATCTTCTATTTTTGCTAATTCTTTTTTATTTAACAATTCTTGCAATTTATCTCCATAAGCATCTATAATATATTTCCTTTGACTAGGTGATGCTTTTTTAGGTTCATTAGTAGAATCATCTTTTTTGATATTAGTTTTTTTAGCGTTTAATTCTTCGTCAATTATATCACTACTTGTTTTATCAGGATCTTCTCCTGTTGGTATAGCAAATGTTCTTAATAATAAATATTTATATGAATAAGTCATTGCTTTTCCTACACCTTTATCTTGGGTGTCTACTCCTGTTCCGCTAGATACCGCTATAACATAATCTTCTATATCATCTATGTTTTGTATCCTATACTTTGTATCAACAGTTGATAATCTACTTATTTTTGCTTTTCCATAATTGTCAACGATATGATCGTCAGTTCTAGAATGTAGTTGTTCTATTGGAATTATAACTACTCCATGTGTAATTAATGCTTTTCGAACTTCGCCTGTAACCTTTTCTTCACTAATTGCTTTATATCCTGCTTGTGTAGATTTATTTGTTATAACTTTATCATCTTTTTGTAAATATCTTATATCTTCCATTATCTTTGCTATTTTTTGATATATATTGTTTTTCTTTTCCTCCGCCATTATTGTCACCTCCTTTATTTTTCTCATTTATATTTAATGGTATAAATGGCTTTTTAAATGTATCATTTTCTTTTAATTCTTTTTTTATTTTATTAAATGTTTTTATAAACTCTCTATTCTTCCCTTTTCTTTTTATCATTCTTCTTTGACTACTCATTATTATTCTCCTTTTGATTAAGCCAATCATAACTTAATGCTTCATCTAATTCAAGGTCTTCTTTATCTTTATTAACAAGAACATTATCATTTATATCTTCATTATCATTTTCATTTCCTATATGGTTAGGCATATGCTTAACCTTATGCTTAACCTTATGGTTAACCTTATGGTTCTTTTCTACGTTTTTAGGTCGCCCACCTTTATATCCGTTATCATATCTACTCTTAACATAGGCATTCCTTTTGATACTCTCCTCTTCCATGCGTTCGTTATAATAATTACCATCTTTATCTATTATAAATTTAGATAATACATCAGGGCTTATATCCTCTAACTCCCCTATGTTTATAATGAGAGTCTTTTTAGATAACCTGCCTTGCTGGTGCTGTAATGATAACATCGTAATGTATTGTCCGCGTTCTTTCATCGTGAGATTGCTAACCCCCGTTAAAAAATCACTAGTATAAAATAATACTGCGGGGCTTTTCATAAATTATCACTACACCTTTCTTTTACTAAAAAAGATAATAAACAAAATCGAGAGAATAACTACTTTCATCGGCTAGGACAATTTTGTTATTCTCTCGGGTTTATTTACTATCTTTCTCGTCCTAGCCTATTAAGTAATTTAATAATATATCTTAATTCTATTTTTGTCAATACTAAATTGAAATTAAATAACTTAATATTGATAATGCTATTAAAAACAAAATTAATGCCGCGAATTGATCCGCTCTATCTTTCATACTAACACCTTTACCTTTCTTACATAATCATCAATATATTTGCCATTTTCTTTATCTGATACTGTGATTTCGTTATATAATACATGTATGTCTCCTCTAAATATACAACAATTTTCTTCTGTTGTTTTTCCATTTTCTCTTAATGGCGTTATATGATGTAAAGTTAACTTATACTTTTTAGTTGGTTTATAACCAAATATATCTATTTTGCCATATTGGAGTATTAGATGTGCTTTAAGTGTTTTATTTTTCATCTTCTATTTTTTCTACTAGTTCTGCTTTGATTAGGTCGTATAATAAGTCGTCTATATCGCTTAACATAGGTGTAGTAGTAGCAATAGATATTTTACCATTAAAAACACTAATTTCATACATTATGCTATTAATAGTGTTTACCCAATGAAACCTAACATCTTCAAACCCAAACTTTTTTAATTCTTTAAAATCTCCTATGTATTTAAGCATCTTTATCACTTTCTATATTACGTTTTTGAAATTCCCATACATATACATTGTTCAGTATTATTTCATTACCTCGTTCATCTTGCATAAATACTTTATATTCCCAACCTGCTCCATCAGTAAAACCTATTTTAACTACGCTTTGCAATTCGCCTTTATAACCCCTGCATTTAAAATTTTCACTATACATACTATTCACTATCTCCTTTTATTATTTGATCTATTTCTTTATAAAACTGTATAACTTTTATAGTATCTTCTACATTAACTTTTTTATATTTTTTTAAAATTTCTTCTATCTTATCTAACTTTTGTTTTAAAGGTTCAACTTCTACTTCTTGACAATTTGAATAGCCTGCCGTGTGATAATAATAATCTCGTGGCGTTCTCTCTTGATTTATATAATCTCTTTCGTCGCATATTTCTTTTATTGTTTTTTCCATCACACATCACTCCTTTCTATTATTTGTAAAATAGCACTAACAAAATCTTTACCTAACCAAGTTGAATGCATTTCTAATATTTCATCTTGTGTTTTTATTTTTTTCATAATTTCCTTTATCTCATCTAACTGCTTTTTATATGTATCTCGTTCTTGTTGTATAGTTAAAATAACTTTAGTTTTTCCATTTTCTTTTAAATCACGAGCATTAAAATTAAAACTTTGTCCTTGTATTTCTTTAGGTTCTGTGAACTCCACTTTGATACCTAAATATTCACCTGTGTTTTTTATAATAAAACCTTTGGTTCCATCTGGAAAGAAATTAAAATCTACTACAAACTTTATTAAATCTACACCTAGTCCCACTTCGAGTTTTCTATTTTCTTCTTTAAGTTCTGCTATGCTTTCCATTTACTCATCACTCTCCAATTTTAATTTCTTCATAAATTCATTATATTCTTCTTGTTGTTTTGCTAAAAATGTATTTTCTTTAATATACACATTTAATTCTTTTTCATTGTATTTTTGTTTTTTCTTTATTGCTTCTGTTTCTAAACATAACAACTCTTTAAGTTCATAATCATTTAT
>JAGMES010000041.1 GCA_023128035.1 Halanaerobiales bacterium
TGCTGTCACAGGAGGTGTTACTTCAGTTTCCACTGATTTTGTAGGAAACAAAGAACAACCTGTAAACAAAGCAGCAACCAACAATACAGATAGTATCGCTAAATATTTTTTCATAATTACCACTCCTTTCTATTAATGTTTATTCCACTTCAGTAGTGGTAACAAAAATAAATTCACCATTTACCGAACCAGAACCCAATCCGCCATATTCACCAGCAAAACTATATGCTTCACTATAACCATTCTCTTTATCTTCATAGGTAACTATCCCTATGCTGTAAGGAACATCCCAACTATAAGCTTTTCCTGGTTCTAATATAATTCCACAATCAACCTCGTTTGCATCTGCAATCCAATCCGCTTTCCATACTATATAATTCGTTGCATCATAAACAATAATTCCTGAAAGGAATAATGTATCTTCAGGGAGTTCACCTGATATATCTTGTCTCCATGTAAATGTTGGAGTTAAACTAACATCTGTAGCGTTGTTGGAAGGTTCTTCTAAAAATACATTATAAGAAGGCATTGGTATTACATGACGTACAATTCCTTCACCTTCACCAAAACTGTTATAAGGAACAACTTTATAATACAATGGTTTATTTGCTTCTAATTGAGCACCAAAATCATCGAAAAATGTTTCGCTTAAATTACCAATTAAATCATAATTTTCGCCATCAAATCCTCGATAGACATTATAACCATCTGCACCTTCAACAGAATCCCACTCAATGTTAACTAATATTGTTGCATCATCTGGAGCTGCATTTAAATCAATCTCAACACCATTTGGCAATTCTATTATACTTGGATCTCCATTTAAATAAAATTTATCAAACATAAGTCTTCTTTGGTCTTTATAAAAACCAATATTTTGACCAAATGTATTTGAAAATACTTCTAGATAAGCTAAATCACCAGGTAATTCTACATCATTAGGATCATTATTAACTGTCACAGGAACTATGTATAAAGCTGAATTTTCATTAGTATCATAGACTAAGACCTTTAAATAAGCTGGCCCATTTGGAGTAAGAGTAGTATCAATTTCCAAAGTTACTTCATCTTCCTCCACGTAGAAACCATCTCTAGGATTTCTATATTCTCCATTAAAGTAAGCATAGATAAGATAAGTTGAACAATCACCAGAAACAGAAATATTAATTTCTTGATTTCCTGAAAGTTCATCCCCTGGCTCAATATCAAGAAAAATTGTTGGCGGATTATTAGACCAATTAGGGTTAAATAATGCCCTAGTTGGAACTTCATATTCTAAAGTTGCATCTTCAGCAACTTCTACACCTTGAATACGTACAGTAGCTCTACCTTCTTTTTCTACTAACAATTCAGTAGCATAATCTGCATTGATCTTCATTTCAAAATAACCCTCAGCATCAGTGGTAACTAAATAATTGTTACACGAAACAGCTACACCTTCAACTGCAGGACCACCACGACCATCAGTTACTATACCTGTAACAGTACCTGTAATAAGCGAAAACATCCCAACATCAAAAACAGTCTCTTCTTCATCTATAACTTCAACCATTTCCAAACAAGCATCATAACCTTCTAATTGTGCTTCTATTGAATGTACTGCTTCAAAAACGTTTACAAATAAATACTTACCATCAGCATCAGAATAAGTTTCAAAATCTCCCCCTCCCAATGTTACATAAACATCTGGTAATGGCTCACCTGTTATGGCATCAGTTATTGTACCAGTAACAGAACCATACATGGTATATATCATTTCAAAATTATAAGTAACTTCTTCATCTGCAATAATATTAACACTAGTAGTAAACTCTTCATAATCATCCTTTATAGCAGTTAAAGTCTGAACTCCTTCTTTAACCTCTGTAAAACTATAAAATCCTTCTTCATTTGATGTAATCTCTAGATTTCCAAGAGTAACTGTAACACCTGCAAGTGGCGTCTTTGTAAGACTATCTACAATCTTACCTTTAATACTACCTTTTTTCTCTACAGGTTCTTCGGGAGTCATCTTAAAGTTAACTTCAACCATACCCTGAATAAACACAGTCACTTTACGATCAATATATCCATCTTTTTTTGCTTCTAAAGTTATATCACCAGCACCTATTCCACTTAAAGTATAAAAACCATCTGCACCAGATAACGTATTTTTACCTCCAACAGAAACCTGTACCTCTGAAATCGGTTTTCCAGTAACTTCATCTGTTATTACACCAGAAATTCCACCCGTTGATAAAAAAGAACATCCTGCAAACATCACCATCAAAAAACATAGAAGAGCAAAAAACTTAAATTTTTTCACCAGCCCGTAACCTCCTTTAGTAATTTTATAAATATTAATCTTCATTCTCTTAATATATGTTTTCTGTATTTTGTCTATAACTCCTTCATTTAGACAAAAAAAGTCCTCTTCTCAAATCATGTGAGAGGAGGACTTTCTATCATCATACACACACACCATATTCAATTTACCTTACCGCTGCATCTCCACCATCAGTTTATACTTATCTCCCCGATAGATTGCCTCAGCATACTCAAAAGGAGTCTCTTCGTTTTCAAGATATGTAGTTCTCTCCATATAAAGAATTGGTGTTCCCTTTTCCACCTTCAAAGTAGGTGCTACCTCTAATGGAACCAATCTAGATTCAATTGTCTGTTCTGCCCTTCCCATAAGAAGATGATATTCTTCAGTCAAATAGGAATAGAGTGAAGTATTATTTAAATTTACTTCTTCTAAGCCAGGACAATAAACTGCACGAACATAAGTTTCCTCTAAAGCAACTGGTTCCTCATTAATCGTTCTAATTCGCCGAATTGAGATCAATGGTTCGGATTCGATCTTCAGTTTCTTACAAATAGCCTCATTCTCCACTTTCTCAATTTTTAAGACTTTGGCGCCTGGTTTTAAATGCTGACTCTGACTCTCTTCGGTAAAACTAGATAAACGAAATAAATGATGGTGATACTTCATATCAGCCACAAATGTTCCCCGTCCCTGTTTGCGATAAACATAACCTTCATTGCATAATTCAACTAGGGCACGCCTGGCAGTCATCCGACTAACCCCATAAGTTTCCTCTAAATCTCGTTCTGAAGGAAGTTGATCTCCAGGTTTTAATTCCCCCAACTTAATATTTTTTTTCAAAATTTCCTTCATTTGATAATATAAAGGTAGAGGACTTTCATTCGATAATTTAACCATTCTGTCCCTCCTCCATCATAAATAATTCTGTGAAAACTCCAACAGGAAGAAGTCTACTTATTCATAAAGTAAATACTTCTGACACATAACCTGGAATTGATTAATCTCCTCTTTCCAATCAGATTGAATACTTTCCACATCCAAACCTTCATCCAATTCTTTTCGCACCTGATCTGTTCCCCATAGTAAATCAATAAAATATCTCTTTTCTTCACCAAAAGTATACCATTGGAAATCATCTGAATATAAACGTTTCAATATTGCCAAAATATTTAATCCAACACAAGAACCTATAAACTGGTTCTTATTTAATAAATGTATCTGTACACCCTGACAAAGTTGGCCCTGATGTTTGGAAGTCAGTGGTTTAAAGTAAGTTGGCCTAAAATAGATTCCAGCTAACCCCAAGCTATTTAACTCATCAGCCAACTCTTTTCCCTTAACCCAGGGTGCACCAATAACCTGAAAAGGTAGGGTGGTACCTCTACCTTCTGATACATTGGTTCCCTCAAGAAAACAAAGTCCTGTATATAACACTGTCGAATCCAATGTTGGAAGACCCAGCGATGGAGCTATCCAAGCAAATTTAGTTTCATCATACCACATCGACCTCTTCCAACCATCCATAGATACCACTGAAAGATCTGCTCCAATCTTAAAAGCATCGTTAAAAAGCAAAGCGAGTTCCCCAATTGTCATCCCATGACGGGTAAGGATAGGGTATATCCCTACAAAAGAACGAAAATCTAGATCAAGAATATTTCCATCAACTATATCTCCACGAATTGGATTAGGTCTATCCAAAACTATAAACTTCAATCCAAGCTCTTTAGCTTTCTCCATGGCATAGCTCATTGTATTAATGAATGTATAAAATCTGACTCCAACATCCTGAATATCAAAGATTAAAGTATCCAATCCTTCCAACATCTCATCTGTTGGTTTTTTCGTCTTTCCATAAAGACTATATACAGGTAGGCCTGTCTCTGAATCTGTATAAGAAGTAACTTTCTCCCCTGCCTGAGCTTCACCGCGTATTCCATGTTCAGGGCCAAAAAGAGCCCGCAAATCCACCTCAGGATGTTTATATAATAACTCCACTGTTGAAACAAATTCGCTATTCATCCCGGTATAATTAGTAATTAGTCCAACTTTTCGTCCTTTTATTAAATCCAACTTTTCACTTAACAAAGCCTCAATTCCCAATTTTACCTTTGCCACAATCTCTACCCCTTCTATTAAGCTTCTATTTCAATATCCTTCGGCTCTAACAATGCCACCGCTTCACGATCAATGATCAGAACTACATCTGGATGAAGTTGCAATACTGAAGCAGGTACACTGCTCTCCACAGTCCCCACCACTGTATTGTAAATAGCTTGCGCTTTTTTCTCACCTGATGCCAATAAAACAATCTTCCTTGAACGCATAATCGTTTTAATTCCCATAGAGATCGCTTTTTTCGGAACATCTTCTTTGTTCAAAAAGAAACGAGCATTACTATCAATTGTCTTTTGAGCCAACTGAATTAGTTGAGTCTTTGCTCCCAGAGCAGTTCCAGGTTCATTAAAACCTATATGAGCGTTTTCTCCAATACCTAAAAGTTGAAGATCAATGCCACCAGCCTCTTTGATCATCTCTTCATACTCTTTACAATAACGCTCTACATCTTCGGAAACTCCGTTGGGTATATGAACATTCTCTGGAGAAATGTTTATATGACTAAATAAATTTTGCTGCATAAAGAAATGATAACTTGCTGGATGATCTGTAGCAAGACCATAATACTCATCAAGATTAAACGTCTTTACTTTTGAAAAATCTACTTTTCCAGCGCGATATGCCTCAATTAGTTGGTTATATAAACCTACCGGAGTACTCCCTGTAGCCAAACCTAATACCATTTCAGAATTTCGATTAATCTCTTCGATAAACAGCTCTGATGCTTTTTTGCTCATTTCATTCGCATCCGCAGTTACAATAATCTTCATCTGCAAAACCTCCTGTATACCAAGTCTGCAAAATTGTCTCCCGGCGTAATATCTCCTAAAATGACTGATTTTTTAGCACCTGTTACCTGTGACACATTTGATGGATTACCGACTAATGTCTCATTAGCTAAAACTGCAAAAGCAATCGCTTCTTTCGCATCACTGGACCAACCAATCTCTTCTATAGATTCTACTGAAATTTGTAGTAATTCTTGCTGCAACATTTCCATTAATACAGGATTATAACTTCCTCCTCCACTGACCAATACTCTATGAATAGGGTATCTTGGTAAAACAAAATCATTATAACATCTAGCAATACTCCGAGCTGTTAATGCTGTCACAGTAGCAGTCAGATCATACTTATTTAAATCTCTCTCTTGAGCCATTCTTAAAACTTTCTCTACATATTCTAGACCAAACATTTCTCTTCCTGTGGTTTTAGGGGGACGAATAGAAAAGTAAGGATGAGCTAATAATTGAAATACCAGTTCTTCATCAACCTGCCCTTGGCAAGCCCAATTACCATCTCTGTCATAGGGAAGTTGACCTTCTGAGAGATGGTTCACTACCCCGTCTATTACCATATTGCCTGGACCTGTGTCAACTGCCTCAATCTCTTCCATCTTTCCATTAGCAGGGATAAGAGTATAATTACCGATACCACCGATATTTTGCAAAATCCGATTCTCTTTTGAGTAACGAAAAAGAAGAAAATCTACATAGGGAACTAAAGGCGCTCCCTGACCACCTGCTGCCATATCTCTAATCCTAAAATTACTAATCGTAGTTACGCCTGTCTTCTCTGCAATCACGCCACCTGCGCCAATCTGCAAAGTAGAAGCAGGGCCAGTATCAGGCCGCGGATCATGATAAATAGTCTGGCCGTGGGAACCGATAAGATCAACCTGATCAATTGCCACATTAGCTTCTTCAGCAACCGCAATAGCAGCCTTTGCAAACTCTTCTCCAATAATAAAATTCCACTTACAGATTCGATCTACTCCTGCTGTCTCAGGGTTACAAAGTGATAGAATCTCTTCTCTCATTCCTAAAGGGAAATTATAATTGACAAATGCCAATAGCTTGATTTCAGTCTCTAAACCACTACCGTGAATCTCCACTAGTGCAGCATCTATACCATCCACTGAAGTTCCTGACATTAAGCCAATAATTTTTTTACTCCCCACAATTCAACCCTTCTTTCAAAGCAAGATGAACTATTCCCTGAGATTTTTTAAGTAACCCTTTTGCTTCAGCTACATCTACTCCACATTTGATCATCACAATCGCAGTTTTAACATCATTAGCTGCAGAAACTAGAGCCTGATCTGCTACCTCATAATCACATCCAGTAGCAGTCATAATAATCCACTTACCCCGTTCGGCTAACTTTTGATTCGAAACCTTAACCCCTACCATCAGATTACTATAGACTTTACCCATTTTAATCATCGTTGTAGTAGAGATCATATTTAAAACCAATTTCTGTGCAGTTCCTGCTTTCATCCTGGTCGAACCTGTAATAACTTCTGGACCCACCACGGGAACAATAGCTACATCAGCCAATTCATTCATTGAAGCCTCTTGATTGCATGTCAAGGCAATAGTACCTGCTCCCACTTCTTTCCCCTTCTTTATTGCACCAATAGCATAAGGAGTCCGACCACTAGCCGCAATGGCAAAAACCACATCGAGATCGGTTAGATTGGCTTTTTCAAGATCAGTAAAAGCCTCTATTTCCTGATCTTCTGCCCCCTCCTTTGCCTGAATAAATGCGTTTGCTCCACCTGCTAATATCCCCATAATTTGATTTGAATCAACTCCAAATGTAGGAGGGCATTCTACTGCATCTAAAATCCCTAATCGACCACTAGTACCAGCACCAACATAGATGAGTCGACCACCTTTTTGCATTCTCTCCACAATCATATCCACCGCTTGACTGATGACTGGAATTACCTCTCCTACCCTCTCAGCCACGAGACGATCTTCTTGATTTATCATTTTTAAAATCCCTGCAGTGGATTCTTGATCAATATTTAGAGTCTTAGAATTACGAGTTTCTGTAGTTAATTTAGTTATTTCCTTTGCAACCTGATTCATAACACACCTCCAGGAATTGTTATCGGAAGTTCTCCACTGGCCGATATTTCGCCGGCAATCACTTGAACTGCCCCTTCTAAAGAATATTCATTAAAATCATAAGTTGTCAGATAAACCTTTGCCTCTGAAAGCACCTGTAAATCATATGGATTACGGATTGCTAATACCACCAGATTTGAATTTGTTCGGGCCAGCTCATTGATTAACTTAGCTTGCTCAGGATTTTTACTGGCATAGAAAGCACTAAAAATAATAAGATCCTTATTTTGAACCCGTCTTTTTACTTCTTCCATCTCTTTGTCATCTGGATTCATAGTAATAGTTATCGCTTCCACATTTTGATACTTCTCTTTAAATGCACGTATCAGAACTTCTTTAGGACCACCATCTCTTTCTTCAACAATGGTTAACGCTCCCGCTTCAGGGCAGATAACAATCACATCTTTATTTTCAGCAGGTATAGCTGGGATCAAACCCTGTTCGTCTTTTACTAAAGTCACCACTCGCTGGCCGATCTTTCTGGCGAGCTTGCGATGTTCTTCTGAACCAACCATCGCCAATTGTTCCTGACTTCCCCATTCTTCATTCGCAATTTTTTCTTTCAACTTAAGAATTCGAGTTATTGATTGATCTATCCGTTCTTCGGTTAATCGCCCTGATTCCACAGCCTGTAAAATCCCCTCATAAGATGCTATCTGAACATCAAAAGTATGAGAGATCAATACCTGATCAGCGCCTGCTTCTATAGCTCTAATAGCCGCCTCTTCAGGGCCAAAATTATCAGCAATTGCTTTCATCTCCATACAATCAGTTATAATCAATCCATCATAACCCATCTTATCACGTAAGAGATCAGTCAATACTCTTTTTGAAAGGGTTCCAGGTATTCCAGGCTCTGGCTCAAAAGCTGGAAAGATCACATGAGCTGACATAATTGCTGCCAGACCAGATTTAATTGCATTTTGAAATGGTTTTAGCTCAACTCTCTCCAATCTTTCCTTATCATGAGGAACAATAGCTAAGGCAAGATGAGAATCAAAAGCTGTATCACCATGTCCCGGGAAATGTTTTCCGCAGGCAATTACTCCTTCTTCTTGAAGACCATTAATATAAGCAATTCCAAGCTGACTAACCAATTCTGGGTCTTCACCATATGAACGAATTCCAATAACGGGATTCTCTGGATTATTATTCACATCTAATACGGGAGCTAAATTAAAATTCACTCCAAAAGCTTTTAATTCACAAGCAACAACCTTCGCCATCTCATATACTGCTTTAGGATCATTTATAGCTCCCAAAGCCATATTTCCCGGGAAAACCGTTGCATCTTTTGATAAACGACTAACAAGACCACCTTCCTGATCTATAGAAATAAATAATGGAAATCCACTTGAAGATTCTTTTGCTAAATTTTGAAATTCTGTTGATGTCTTTGCTAATTGGTCATTTGATTTTACGTTTCTGCTAAAATAAATAATTCCGCCTAAATTATTCTTAATGATAAGCCTCGTCATCTCTGATGTTATCTCTGTTCCAGGAAAGCCAACCATTAAAAGCTGACCTATCTTTTCCTCCAAGGTCATCTCCTGTAATCTTTTCACAATATTTTTACTCCCCTTTCGCTACTCCTTAATCAATGAACTAAAAATCATATTATGAATTAAAGATCTAAAACGTATATGTTTTGTTGTACAGGTTGGATGAACCCGATTTGTTAAGAGAATTACTGATAAATTATACGTAGGATCTATCCAGATCGAAGTTCCAGAAAATCCTGTATGTCCAAACGCCTGCCCCGAAATCAGATCGCCACCAGAGGAAAGCTCACCAGGTTTATCCCATCCCAGACCACGATTTCCACCTAAAATTTTTCGCGTATAGTTTTGAACCATTTTTTCTATGGTTACTGGACTTAAAATATGCTTATTATTAAACCTACCTCCATTCAATAACATCTGAGTAAAATGGTATACATCTTTAGCTGTTGAAAAAATCCCTGCATGCCCTGTGACACCACCCATAGCAAAACAATTACCATCATGAACTTTACCAAGAATTAATCCTTCACGGCGATTTACACCCTCAGTATCCTCTAACATATTCATTTCATAATCATTATTAAATTCTGTAGCCGCAATCCTGGAAAAAATATGTTTTGGAGGATTGTAATATGTATCTATCATTCTTAGTGGTTTAAAAATTTCTTTCTTTGCTACTTCATCAAGAGGTTTTTTACAAACTTTTTGAATTAATTCGCCAAGAAGAATAAATCCTAAATCACTATATACTACTTTAGTTCCTGTTGGGTAATCTAATTCTAGATTTTTAATATATTCAATCCGCTCTTGATTATTTTCACCCTTAAGATAAAGAGGCGCCCAGGCTGCCAGACCAGAGCAGTGGGTCAAAAGATGCCGCACCCGAACATTCTCTTTTCCATTAACCGCAAAACCAGGAAAAAAAAGATCAACTGGATCATCAAGGCGAATCATCCCTTTTTCAATCAATTGCATCACTAAAGTTGTAGTAACAACCACTTTAGTCAACGAGGCTAAATCATAAATCGTATCTTTCATCACAGGGCGAGAATTTGGCGTAATCTCTGCAGAACCAAATTTCTCATAATATAAAATTTCCTGTTGATTCCCAACTAAAAGAACTCCACCAGGAAATACACCATCATTAACTCCCCACTGCATAATTTTATCCCAACTTTTTGCTCTAGAAAGATCTAATTTCATCATTTTCCCTCCATCTCTTTATTAATTTTTGAATATCCACGCAATTTAACGACATTTCAGAAGGCAACTTTAACTTCTTAGCTGCCATAACTAATGCACCATAAACAGGCTCCATAATCGGATCTATAATCTCCATATCAGGAAACCGATGAATCATTTCCTTAACAAAAGTTGGATAGACATAATCCAATTTATGACTTAAAATACCACCTGTTCCCGCAACTCTAAACCTTCCTGCAAATTCTAAACGTTCAGCTACAGCGATTGCCGTCTTAGCCAATTCACTTCCACCATCTATTAAAATATCCTGCGCCACCAAATCTCCTGCCTTTGCAATTTCAACGATTAAGGGTATTAATTCTCCAATTCTGGCCCGGTTTAACTCCCCATGATATATAGGCGCAATCAGGTCGGTAATATTTTCTACCTTAAAGTGAGAACAAATCTGTTCCAAAAGAATCGTTTTAACCCCTCTGCCATCAAAACTCCTTAAAGCAGCAGTAATAGCTTGACGTCCCAGATCATAACCACTCCCACGATCATCTAGAAGATAACCCCAGCCACCAGCGCGTTCCAATCGGTTCTTTTTAATCCCTAAAGCAATGGCTCCTGTTCCAGCAATAACCACAACACCATCTTCACCACCAACTGCACCCATCAAAGCAATATGAGCATCCGTAGTCAAAGTCATCTCTTTTACCTTAGAACCCAATCTTTTTTCTAAAACAGTCCACATTTGAGCATGATCATTTGGCCGCCCTACTCCTGCCAAGCCTAATACCAGTTGATCTGGCACAATTCTTTCACATTTTGCTTTTTTCAGAACAATTTGAATACTCTCTACAATATGATCTACAGCTTTTTCAACTCCTACACTGTGAAAATTCGAAGGACCACTGATTCCCCAACCTTTCATTACTCCCGTTTCCTCTAGAAGATCAACTTCTGCAAGAATCGCTCTCGTTCTGGTCCCTCCGCCATCAACACCTAAGAGATATCTCATCTACCCTCACCTCATGTGGATATAATGTATATACCATTTTAGTTAAAAAAATTTTCACTCTTCTTTATTGGTATATACCATTATTTCGTGAAAAAAAATTATATTCCTGCTTTATACAATAAATTTTCTTAACACAAAAAAAGACCTCAAGCATAAAAACTTAAGGTCTTTTGGTATATTTTAGTCAAAAGAATAATTTGGTGCTTCCTTTGTAATTGTTACATCATGAGGATGACTTTCTCTCAAACCTGCTGGAGTAATCCGAATAAATTGGCCTCTCTCTTGTAAATCTTTAATAGTTGGAGTTCCACAATATCCCATACCAGCTCGTAAACCACCGATCATTTGAAAAATAGTATCTGAAGTATGGCCCTTATAAGGTACTCGTCCCTCGATTCCTTCTGGAACTAACTTTTTCTCATTTTCCTGGAAGTATCGATCTTTACTGCCTTCCTTCATTGCTCCAAGAGAACCCATACCACGATAAGACTTATATGAACGTCCTTTATAGATCTCTAACTCACCAGGAGCTTCTTCAGTTCCAGCTAAAAGACTACCTGCCATAATTGTATCTGCACCCGCAGCAATTGCTTTAGGAATATCTCCAGAATACTTAATTCCACCGTCTGCAATAATCGGAATACCATATTTTTTAGCTTCCTGTACACAATCATAAATCGCAGTAATCTGTGGTACACCAACACCAGCAACTACACGAGTTGTACAAATAGAACCAGGGCCAATTCCTACTTTAACTGCATCTGCCCCAGCCTCAATCAAATCGTGAACAGCTTCTGCGGTAGCCACATTCCCAGCAACGATATCAATTTCTGTAAATTTTGCTCTAAGAAGTTTGAGAGTATCCACTACTCCCTGAGAATGACCATGAGCAGTATCTATAACCAAAACATCTATTCCTGCTTTAACTAATGCTTCTGCACGAGTTTCTGTATCCCTCGCCACTCCAACAGCAGCTGCAACCAACAATCTACCATGAGCATCTTTAGCCGCATGTGGAAACTGCTCTGCTTTTTCAATATCTTTAATCGTAATCAGACCACTTAAGATATAATTATCATCTACCAAAGGCAATTTCTCAATTTTATGTTGTTGTAAGATTCCCTGAGCTTGCTCTAAAGTTGTTCCTATTGGAGCTGTAACCAAGCCCTCACTAGTCATAACCTCATCAATCTTCCGACCATAATCACTAAGAAAACGCAAATCACGATTAGTTAAAATCCCAACAAGTTTCCGGTTTTCATCAACAATTGGTACACCAGAAATCCGATATTTAGACATCAGTTCTTCTGCTTCATAGATAAAATTTTCTCGATGTAAATAGAATGGGTTAGCAATAACACCACTCTCTGAACGTTTTACCTTATCCACTTCTTCTGCCTGACGCTCAATGGTCATGTTTTTATGTATTACCCCTATACCACCCTGACGAGCCATAGCAATAGCCATTTTAGACTCGGTTACAGTATCCATTCCAGCACTGATAATTGGAATATTTAAATGTACATTCCGAGTAAAGCGGGTTTTGGTAGAAACATCACGTGGTACAACATCTGATTTCCCTGGAACCAGCAACACATCATCAAAAGTTAATCCTTTTTTCTGAAACTTATCCATTTTTTGTACCTCCTTATAAAAAAGGCTACTGTTAGTCTGTCAAAATTAAATATATATATGCAAAGACACTGCACATAATTTAAGTTTAAGAACACTTAAATATATTTTTTAGTCTATCAAATCCACTTCCCATTGTCAAGTAATCTTTAGATCATGATGTAATTTCTGTATTTTTTTAATTTTCTGATTATCTTTAATACTGCACAGTTCGAAATTATAAAAAATGGACCAAAAAAGTCTCTATACAAGAGAAATCTCTAACCCATTTATTATTAATTTACATTATTCAATTGAACAAAAGATCCTTTCTGAATAGCCCGAATAATCTCAGGGTCAAACTGTGTATTAGCATTTTCCCTTAATTCTTCAATTACCACATTTATAGGAAGTGCTTTCCGATAAGAACGATTTGATGTCATTGCATCCCATGCGTCTGCTACACAGACTATCCTAGCCATAAAAGGAATATCCTCTCCTGCCAAACCGTCAGGATAGCCTTTACCATCAACTCTCTCATGATGATGTCGAACAATATTCAAAGCATCATCTAAAAAATCAATAGATCGTAAGATATTCATCCCTATTGTAGGATGTTTTTTTATGGCAAAAAATTCACTATCTGTTAGTTTTCCTTTTTTATTTAATATACTTTCTGGTACCCCAATTTTCCCGATATCGTGTAAGAGGGCACCATAATGAATATTATCAATCTCTTTTTGAGTTAAACCTAAATCATATGCGATAGTGGTAGAAATCTCTGCAACCCTCTGTGAATGTCCGGCTGTATACATATCTTTAGCATCAATTGCTTCTGTAAGTGCTGAAATAGTTTTTAAATAAATATTCTCACTCTCGCGATCAAACATAAGTCCATTCAACTTCGCGATAAAAAAAGACTGTTGAGCTAAAATTTTTATAAAACGAATATCTTCACCATAATGTACAGAATGAGTTACCGCTCCTTCATGTCTATGCATCACAAAGCCTAGCCCATACAGTTTTCTTTCAAAAATTAGAGGAAAAAAGAGAGTTGAACGAATAAACTTATCATATTTTTGTAATTGTAATAACAGAGGTTCTTTATGTACTAATTCTTGAACCTGATCTTTAATTAAAATCATTTCAATTTCTTTTGGTATTTGACTCATCCACTTAAGGAGTGCAGGTTCAATCTCACCTGCAATCGCTTTTAACTCTAAATGATTACTCGTCTTATCTTTTAAAAATAGTCCGCCAATTTCAGTATTTGACATTTTTAGAGCCATCTCTAAAATTTCTTGATAAAAATTCTGATTGTTATAATTACCTGCTAGCGTTTGGCTTGACTCCAACAAAAATGTAACTTCCTTGATTTTTTTTAGTAATTCAATATTTTTATATTTAAGATTTTTATTCTCTAATATAAGTTTTCGTAATAATTGCTTAATTGGATCAGGCAAATTGGAGAATTCATCCACTATCCCCACCATCCTTTATCTTAATACCATTATTCTCTACTTATCCATGTGTTAATTATACACCATCCAAAACATTATAACAAGGTTTTGCATTTTATTTTAAAACATCTTTAAGATATACTAATCATAAAATTTATAAACTAATCTCCATCAACGAAGAATAACCTCTCTCTTCCTTCCCTTCATTCGAATACAAATAGGCAAATCTTGAGAAAGCAAAAAACTAGGGTCATGTAAAAAAGAAATGATAGTAAAAAACGTTGCATCAGGGATATTTCCCAGCAACGTTTTTACCATCATTTCTTTTTTTTAATAACCCGTTCGCTTAATCTATATCATCTTGCACAAGTTCGATATTTTGATCAAACCTAGTTCGTATAAAATTCCGATAACTTCGTTCACTTTCCCCATCTTCCATAACCAACAAAGATAAATCACTAGATATCGTACTTTCTACTAAGTAATTCCCATTAACAGAAAGATATATAATTCCTGTTCCTAAGCGTGAAATTCTAGTTAAACAACCTTCACCATTCTTTCGTTCCTCTTCCACAAATAAAACAGCTTTAACCTTATTGGATAGTATCCCGTTATGTTCTTCCTGACCTAAATATGTATATTTTGTCGTACCAACAAAAGGCTGGCCTTGATCATAGGGTGGCATAGTAGAAGAATATTTTTCTTCCCACTGATGACCTATCTGAATCTCTTCATCTGGAAAAAGGATAAAAAATTGTTCTGCTGTCTGACTCAAATCTATTAAACTTACCCCCGTCAGTGCAAAAGATTGATATTTTTCTAAGATCTTTCCCTCTGGCGAAACAATAAGATTTGTCCACTTATAAAGAGACTGCTCTCTCAACTCAGTTTCTAATTTTTCTTTGTCATTTAACCCCACTGATCTAGATTCTTTATTTAAAATCTTCAATTCCCGCTTATAAAAATCCAGTTTGATATCTGTATATGTCATCTTTAATAACAAGTTATCGTCTTTTTCAGTAATTTCATTCTCTAACCAACTGGAAATCCCAAAATTAGTAGTTACGTAAATAACCCCTGTATCCGTAATATTTTCCATCCAAATCTGATTCTTATATTTCAATATCTCATCGACCGAATTGTATTTAAAATCTACTGATTGAGCATAAATACCATTCGAAAAAAATACCATTAGTAATAATATTGCAAATGATACTATTTTGTATGAAATTTTCATCAATTGTCCCCCTTACGTATGCCCTCCTATAATTAACTTCTTCATTTTTCGCCCGAATCCTTTAACTTATTCCGAAAATTAAACTAAAAAACCTCTGTTTATTAAACAGAGGTTTTTAAACTTATTTTTTTTCTCCTTCACGTTGTAAGAGCAACTCCCAACGGTCATCCACACGCCTTTGAATCTTTTCAATCAAATGTTCATTTTCAGGTTTAAATAAATGTTTGAAACGTCCCTGTGGCTTTAACCATTCTTCAATTGGTAGTTTGTTCTTTGGTTTGTAATTAACTGTGTACTTTGTTCCATCTTCCACTTCAAAAAGTGGCCAGAAACAAGTATCAATACCTGTTCGAGTAATTTCTAAACCTTTTTCTTCTGGTGTTCTCCAACCACGCGGACAGACAGAAAGGATATTAATAAAAGATGGTCCATCAATCGACAACGCCTTTTCAACCTTTCGAGTTAAGTCTTTCCAGTTAGATGGTGATGTTTGAGCAACATATGGAATATAATGAGCAGCCATTACATCTGTCAATTCTTTTCTATATTGCATTTTCCCAGGAATCTTTCTCCCAGCTGGACTTGTGGTAGTATTAGCCCCAAAAGGGGTTGCAGAAGAACGCTGAATCCCAGTATTCATATAAGCCCCATTATCGTAACAGATATATAATAATTTATGACCTCTCTCCATTGCGCCCGATAATGATTGAAAACCAATATCATAAGTTCCACCATCTCCACCAAAAGCAATAAAATTAAACTCCTGATCTTCTAAACCTAACTTTTTTCTATTTCTCAATGATTGGTAAGCCGCTTCCACACCAGATAGTGTAGCTGCTGAATTTTCAAAAGCATTGTGAATAAAAGAAGTATTCCAAGCAGTGTATGGATAAATCGTGGTGGATACTTCCAAGCAACCTGTAGCACAACTTATAACCAATGGATTTTTAGCGGTTGCTAAAATCTGACGAGCAATAACTCCCGCACCACAGCCAGGACAAAGCCTATGCCCTCCACTAAATTTCCCTGCTCGGGTTGCTAGCTCTTTTAATGTTGCCAATTATTGCACCCCCTATTCTCGAACTCCGAAATGAATAACTCTTTGTTCAATTTGACCTGTATCATTAACACATTTCACTTTTTCAATTATCTTCTCTAGATGAGTTACAGTGGTGTCACGCCCACCCAATCCATAAATGATATCTATTATTTTTGCAGTAGCACCAGCATCATATAAAGCAGCCTTCAAATCAATAAAGAGAGGACCACCCATATCACTAAAAGATTCTGCACGGTCTAATACTCCTATACTCTTTACACCTTGAAGGGCATTAGCTATCTCTTCACCAGGAAATGGCCTGAAAAGACGAATTTTCAAAAGCCCCACTTTTACGCCCTGTTCTCTCAATTTATCAATAGCTACTTTCGCTGTTCCTGCAGTAGAACCTATAGCTACAAGTGCCATGTCAGCATCATCCAAACGGTATTTCTCATAAAACTCGTATTGACGGCCCGTTAATTTGGCAAATTCGTCAGCAATCTCTATAACAACTTTTTTAGCATTCTTCATTGCTTCTACCTGTTGACGCTTATGTTCAAAATAATAATCTTGTAAATCCAGTGGGCCAACGGTTATCGGATTTTCGACATCTAATAAATACTTATCTGGACAATACTCACCAACGAAATCTTTAACATCCTCATTAGCCACAATCTCAATATTTTCAACAGCATGTGAGATAATAAATCCATCCATATTAACTCCAACAGGCAACATCACATCTTTATGCTCAGCGATTCGAATCGCCATAATCGCATTATCATAAGCTTCTTGAGCATTTTCTCCAAAAAGTTGAATCCAACCACTATCCCGAATTCCCATCACGTCACTATGGTCGCAATGAATGTTTATTGGCCCAGAAAGAGCTCTGTTTACAATAGGCATAACAATTGGCAAACGAGAAGATGCAGCAATATATACAACTTCCCACATTAAAGCAAGACCATTTGCAGAAGTAGCAGTCATAGCTCTTGCTCCTGCAGCAGAGGCTCCAATGGTTGCACTCATTGCACTATGTTCACTTTCAACAGTAACAAATTCTGTATCTATCTCTCCATCGGCCACAAATTGTGAAAACATCTGCACAATCTCTGTTTGTGGTGTAATAGGATATGCTGCTACCACATCCGGGTTAATCTGTTTCATTACCAGGGCTATTGCTTCATTCCCGGTTAGAGCAATCCTCTTGGTCATCATTTTTCCCCCTTCCGCTGTTAAATATTACTTATCTATCTGATTTTCAAAATCTTCTGGCTCCATCACAATTGCTTTATCTTTAGTAGGACATTCTTGAGCACAAAGTCCGCAACCTTTACAGTGGTTATAATCAAAACCATGCATTTTGCCACCCTCAACTTCTACAGCAGAATCAGGACAAACAGACCAACAAAAAAAACAATGAATACAATTCTCTTTAACCCAAACAGGCCGCCGTACCCTCCATCCACCTGTATTGTATTTATGAGCGTTTCCTGCTTCGTCAATCCGGCCACCAATGGGAATTTCCTTCCAACCTGGCTTTTTGATTGCTGTTGACATTATTCACTCTTCACCTCCTTAAAAGCCCTACGAACACAGTTGATATTTCCATCAATCACTTCAGGCTTATGAGCAAATTTATGTTCAAATTCTTTTTTAATCATCTCCACAAACTCATCTTCACTAAACATACCTGTTATTTTTACTACTGCCCCCAACATAGGTGTATTAGGAAAAGCTCTACCTAATTCTTCTTCAGAAATTTTATTTGCATCAATCGTAAAAAGTTCACCATCATATCCGATTTTTTCTTTAATTCTACTAACCGTTAAATTAGTATTGATAATAATTTTACCATTCTCTTTCAAACCCTCGGCTACATCTATAGTTGCTGTTAAGGTTTGATCCAAAACTACTACCAAATCTGGTTCCTCAATCTGGCAATGAACCGTTAATTTAGAATCACTGATCCGATTATAAGCTATTACTGGTGCACCCATACGTTCAGGGCCATATTCAGGAAATGCTTGAATATGTTTATCTACTTCTGAGCAAACCTTACCTAATAAGATAGATGCTGTTTTTGAACCTTGTCCACCACGACCATGCCAACGAATTTCTAACATTTGAGCCATCAATTTTCCTCCCTCCATACTAAATTCCTCATTTCAACTTCTTATTTATTATTAATCAACAATCAAAAATTTATTACTAACAATTTTCAGGAAATAAAAAATTTCAACAACATTAAGAGCACTACACCCGGAATCCCTAAAAATCCCACAACCAATGCAGTTACTGGATTAATAGATAAAGAATATGTAAAAAATTTTCCCACTAGATTAATCAGTAATAGAACCAGAATTCCTACTACGGCATTTAGCAGAATTTTGGTTGTAACTTTTATAGGGTAGTATAAAATCCTGATAAAAAGATAGATTAATCCTAAACCAAAAAGATATGCAATCACCGTTTGCCAATTCATCTACTCACCCCCCACAATGATATTATTAAATTCTATTCGCCACGAGGTGAGAAAATGAAAAAAGATCAGCTATGTTTAAAATACTAAAGCTGATCTTTAACGATTATCGTGTGCGAACTTGAAGAATCTCTGGCTTGTTTTAAAAGATAGGAGTATTTTGCTTCAGCAGCTTCCAAAAGATAAATTGCATGGTCAATCAAGTCGGGATCAATCACATTTTGAAAATAAGTCTGTGCTTGAACCCACTCATTTTTAGCATCTGTAATCTCATTTAATAAATTATTTTTGTCCACACGAAAATCAGTCCATAATACTGTCTCATCAAAATCAATCCATTCCTTAACTTTCGATGTAATTGTCTGAATCATTTCAGTTCCCCAAGCCATATAAATCATCCCACCTTAGAAGTCTTTACAAGTTAATATTTCCATCTTTTTGTTTTTTTATACTTGATTTTACTTAAAAAACGCCTATAACTCGGTCACAACCCGAATTATAGACGCCCTATTATGCAAATTATGAAAATCACGTAAATTACGAAAACCCCGAGTCAACTAATTAACCGACTATAATACTGATAATCTGCTAAGTATTCCTCAGCCTCGCCACTTTCCAAAAAATTATTTAATGCATATAACTCATAGCTTACTTCTGCGGCTTCTGAAAAGAGTTCTTTTTCGATAAAAGTAGATACTGCTAATTCAAGGTAATTAATCGAATTTGTATATTCGCCTTTCTTTTTATACCATAGGCCACGAATATATAAATTCCATGCTAATGTTAACTCATGATAATTCGTCCGTTTAATTACAATTTTTTCAGCTTTATCTAAATACTTTTCAGCCTCATCTAATTTAAATTCGACAATCATTATCTGTGCAATCTCGTTATAAACCATGGCTTTTTGCTGCTCAGTATCTGCCCATTCGAGAGCTGAATTTAAATATTTTAAACATTCTGAAAATCTTCCTTTTTCAAAAATAATCAAGGCCAGATTATAGTAAATCTGAAATTGATCCCCTCCAAACTTAGGTGTAAGTAATTTTTGAGCTTCCATAAAAAGCTCAAAAGCTTCATTTAAATATTTTTTTGAAGTATACTTAGTTAGATAATAATATGTAATACCTAGATTAATCATTCCCTTACATTTAGCCCACTCCACATCTGATTCTATCATATCTTTAAAAATTGATTCTGCTTCTTCATATTTACCAGTACGAACTAAGGCAATACCCTTTTTTTCTAAAATTTCTAATAACGTTTGTTCATAAAGTATATCTCGATTCACCAATAAATCATCCAAAAGTTCTAATGCTTTCTGATAACGATATTTTTTAAAACACTCATTGGCTAATCTCATTTTAACCTGCACAGCAATATCATCTATATCCTCTGCAGCTATAATAGATTCAAATAATATTCTTATATCGGCACCATATAATCGCTGTAAATTTTCATGCTCTTCACTATTTTTAATCCTTTTTGATAATTCTTCTTTTAATTTTTTGAACATGAGCGACACCTCTGTTAATTTTTTTAGCATCTCCTTATATCTATTATAATACTATTTCACTGTATAATCAATAATTTTATGTTAAATTAATTATAATTTCCATATTATTTTGTCCATTGCACCTAGACTCATTTTTAACCATAGTTCATACGTATTGACACCTTGAACAAAAATTTGCGGTAAAAGGTCTGATTAAAGGCAGTACAATGGCTACATCTGCCTCTTTCAACATCCCTGCATAAGGATGTAATTTTGTAATATCTTCCATAGTTTTTCGATCTCGAATGACAATAAATTCCCATGGTTGTTGATTTCCTGCAGACGGTGCTGCCATTCCTGCTTTTAATAACTCCTTAACTACCTCTTCTGAAACCTTTTTTATTTTTTGGACTTATTTCAATTCTTTTTGTCACCTTTAAATGGGTGATTAAAGACTAACCAAATAAAAACAGCCACTACCATAATTGAAATGATCAACATTACTTATCGCTCCTTTATTGACCAAAAAGCTTAATAAAAAGCGCAGTAAATCTCAACTCCTAAACTAGACTATTACATAATATGCGAAAAATAAGTGGGATAGAATTAACTATGTTTAGCTGTTCTTATCCTTTTCCCGTCAAAATAACACAGTAATGTGAATTTCCCAGAACAAAGCCTGTTCTTTTATCTCATTTACTGTTTACCACATCTTTGAGAGTGTCACCCCTTAATCCATTCCTTAAAGCTTCTACAGCTAGAATATCGCTAGATACTATGTTACCCAAATTATTACCTCTGGACTAGGCGCACCACGTAATAGTTTCTCCAAACAGTATTGATCTGCTTCACCATTCAAATCATAAAAAAAGGGTTCTCATATGAGAACCCTTTCTTAAAAGTAGCTTATTCATGAACAAGAATAGCTCCAGTATGACCAAACAGTCCAGTAATAGTAATCTGTCCATTCACCACAGTATACTGATTACCAGTTAAAGCATCGGTAACAGTAGCACCATTAGGAATACTCAGTTGCCATGCATTTACAGTAACATTATGACTAGTCGAATCATTATTTAAAGCTACAATAATTCGATTATCTTCATCCCAACGTCCAAAAGAGTAAATTTTATTATTGTTATCTACCAATAATGGTTTAAAAGAACCAGTTTTCAAAGCTGGATATGTTTTACGAATCTGAATCAAATTCTTATAAAGAGTCAGGATATCATTGTTCCAATCTGCAGGATCCCAGCGGAAAGATGCACGATTGTACGGATCATTACCACCAGTCATCCCAATTTCATCCCCATAATAAATACATGGTGTTCCAATAAAGGTCATCTGGAAGACCGCTGCTACTTTTAACTTCCAAATATCTTCATCAGCTCGATATAAGAATCTAGCGGTATCATGAGTAGAAAGAGAATTTAACATTGTCAACTGAGCTTGTCGTGGAATTTCAGCCAATCTCTGAGTTAATTGAATATCAAAAGTATTTGTATCAATTACTTGAGTATTATTATGAGTATCTTTACCAGCCACCCAGTTAGATACAGGAATAATAAAACCATAATAATTCATGGCAGCATCCCACTGGTCTCCACCTAACCAACTTACTGAATTTTCCCAGAACTCTCCCAGCATATAAGCATCAGGATTCACACTCTTGATATAAGTTCTGATCTCTTGCCAAATCTCATGATTTCCTTCCTCTGTACCATTCTTTCCAATCTCATTTGCTACATCAAAACGCCATCCATCAATATTATATGGTGCTTTTAGATAATGTTGAATAACAGAATCAGAATTTCGATAAATCTCATCACCTAATTGTGTACTTGAGAAATCTAACTTTGGCATTGTAGGTAATCCCCACCAACTTACATAATCATTTGGCCAATTACTAAAAGTATAAAAAGAACGCCATGTACTGGATTGACTTTCATAAGCACCTAAAGAAGCATAATCATTATCCTTGTCAAACCAATAATGCCATGTTCCAGTATGATTGAAAACACCATCTAAAACAATACTCACACGATAATCACCAGCAAAATCATTGGTACTATGTGCTTTGTCAACCAGATAGGCAAGGTCATTATTACTTCCAAAATGAGGATCTACTAAATAAAAATCCTGGCAATCATATTTATGGTTATTTGGAGATTGGAAAATTGGGTTTAAATAAATTGCATTAATCCCCAATTCTTCTTGCAAATATGTAGGTAATTTTTGATAAACTCCAATTAAGTCACCATTATAAAATTCATGACCCACTCCATCCATAGACTCATCCCAACCCTTAGCAATTACTGAATCACCTAAATAGACGTATTCTCCATCTACAACATCATTACTGGTATTACCATTACAAAAGCGGTCGGGGAAAATTTGATAAAAAATAGCATCTTTTACCCAGTCTGGTGTACTAAACTGTGGAACGATCCAGAAATCACCCTGAGAAGGTTCGTTGCTAGAAATTCCCTTTGCGTTCAACCAGGCATTTTTCCAACCATCACTAATCTGCAAACGATACCATTTTGTTGATGAACTACCTGATATAACACCTTCCCAGATATCAAAAACTCCTGTTGGGTCATTTTTTACCCAATACATATTTACATAGTGAAACTGTCCATCTCCACTATCGTAATACTTAATAGTTCCTCCAGTGATATCACTTTTAAAAACCCGTAATCTGATATACGCATTGTCATTAGCAGTAGGTTCTTGTGGACTAAAGTACATCGGACCCTGATCGTGAAATACACCATCCCATTCAACATTGTTGTCATTAGATGCACCAAAAGCCATCGTTCCCCAGAACAACATCACCAAACATAACAAAACACCAACTCTTTTAAACATCGCACAGCCTCCTTTTAATTTTATGCAAACGTTTGCATATCTAATATTTATTATACTTCTAAATTACGGGAATTTCAATAAAAAACGGCTAAAAATAGATGAATCACATAGGAGAGCTGTGCAAAAAAAATTATATGTTGGGGATTGTTTATTTCCTATTGGCAATTTTTTGATATAAAACACTCTAAATGTCCAGACTAGCACCCTTATCTCTAAGCCATTGTTTTCTTTTTAAATAGTCTGGCAACACTTTATCTACTGTGTTCCAAAAATCGTCACCATGATCTTTATGTATAAGATGAGCCAAGATATAAAAAACCCTGACCACTTCTAAACTGTCTATTGACCCTACTAGAATTTAAATCTTCCCATTCAGCTAGTTTACTATAAATCTAATTTAGTTTTTTCTCTATCATTTCTTCATACAATTCTTCCAAAGCCTTAAATCTTGCTTCCATATCTTCTGAATATCTTTTAAGTATCTCTTTTAATTTTTCTAAAAAACTATCATGCAATGCAGGGTCTGTTTTTCTTTTTAGGTTAATCTCTTTTCTCCAACCCCAGCAAGATTAACACTTTCATCTTTATATCTATGTCTTATTCTTGCTTGTATGTGTCCAAAGGCCTTCATACCAACCGTGTACTTTACATCAATATCAAAGTTGATAAGTATATCAATGCTGGCAAGATATCTTTTATAATATACGTCAAATCGTGCCCTGGTTTGTACATTTTCACAAACCTCAATACACTTTTCTAATACTTCATACTGTTTGATCGGGTCTTTAATTTTATACAAAACATAATCTTCTATTTTGGCTACACCTTGATCTACGAATAAATTAATAAGTCTATTATATCTATCTCTGAGAATTGGTTTTTCTGTATTAATATCAGCTAAAGCTCTAACTTCATCACCACTGTAAACACGCAAAGTTTCTGCAAGATGACCCGAAATTCCTACATAATCAACTATGTAACCTGTCTTTTTATTTTTATAGGTTCTATTAACTCTAGTTATCGCCTGGAAAAGAGTATGTTCTTTCATAATCTTTTCCAAATACATAACCTGCTCTACTGGTGCATCAAAGCCTGTTAGAAGTCGGCTACAGACTATCAATATACCAATACTTGTTTCTGGCTTGTCGTAGTTATATTCTTTCTTGAAGTTACTAACAGCATTTAATCTTTTTGATTCCTTTGATAGCCTTGTCATATCAGAAGGCTCGTTTACTTCATTAGAAATGACTACCGCGGTTTTTAGAAACTTTAATTTTTTTATTAATTCATCATCTTTCATGTAGGCATTTTCAAACTCGATAATCTTTTCTTTAATGGCTTCGTCTAGATAATTTTTATATTTTACTGTAGCAATTCTTGATACACATACGACCTGAGCCTTGAACCCGTTTTTTAAGATTTCGCTGGAGTAATGAGCAATAATATCCTTTGAAACGGTCTTTATGTGGTCATCACTTTCAAGAAAATCTCTGTAGGTTCCATATCTTTTATTGATTTCTTCGATCTCTTTTTCTGTCTTATTCTTAAATAGTTCATCAAATTCAAAGTCAAACTGAGCTTCTTTAACTATCTTAATATTATCTTTTCTGCCTATGTATAATATTTGTAAAGTAGCCCCATCCTTCACAGATTCTTTAGCTTTATATTCATCTATATATTCACCACCAAAAATATCTATAGTCTTCTTTTTATGTCTTTCAGTTATAAGTGGTGTACCTGTAAAGGCTATCATTGTAGATTTTGGGAACGCCTTAAATAAGTTTCCTGCGAGTCCAAAAGGATTATTTTGTGTTCTATGGGATTCATCAATTAAAATAAGTATTCTTTCAGATTCATTTACTGTACCAAGTTCCTCTATTTCTGGCAGCATATCTTTTTCTATTATTCCAGATTCAATCAAGCTATTGGCAAGTTTTTTCTCCTGTATCTTATCGCCAAACTTATGCATCATTACTAGAGTAAGGTTTGAACTATTTCCTGATAGCTTGGGTTTTAGTTGATTTGCTCTGTCAACATAGTGTACGGTTTCTCCAGTAAGTTTAGCAGTTTCACCTAGCTGTTCTTCAAGGTCTGTTCTATCATTTACCATGATAATCTTATAATCCTTTAGTTTGTCCATAAAACGCATCTGTCTTACTAAAAAGACCATAGTAAAGCTTTTTCCTGAACCTTGAGTATGCCATATGACACCGCTTCTATCTAAGTAAGTATCTCCTCTAAGCAGTTTATCAATGATCTTTTGGACTGCTCTAAATTGCTGGTATCTACAAACAATTTTAACTTCTTTTTTAGCTTCTATTGGTTTAAACATGGTAAAATGCTTTACTATCTTTAATAAGTTCTCTTTATTTAGCATTCCCTGTATAAGGGTTTCTTGAGAACGCACCTTACCTAGTGGAGCATCAAAGATTTTATACTTCTTTGGATATATACTCTTCCATTCCAAATAATGTTCATAATCAGATGAAATAGTTCCTACCCTTGCTTTCTCTCCATAGGTTGAGATCATAAATTGATTATAATAGAAAAGTGCTTCTTCTCCTTCTTTTTCTCTTTTTCCTTCTGTATTTAATCTTCTGTTTTGGTATCTTAGTAATTGTCTTATCCCTTCTTCCATAGCATCTGAAGCAAAGGAAGATGGTAGTTTGCACTCAACAACCACCAGTGGGATACCATTTACAAATAGTACAATGTCAGGTATTATGAATTTTTTTGCTGTTCCTACTGTATCTATTCTAAATTGATTGATCGCAAGAAACTCATTGTTTTTTGGAGTTTCAAAATCAATGAGTTTAACGGCAGGATTTTCCTGCCCTGTGATCTCATTTTTATCTACTCTTGGTTTTGTACCTATTAATAAATCTGTGATTGCTTTGTTGTGTTCGAGGGGGTTTTGAAAATTTGTCTTTGTAATCATGTTATATAGTTCATCAAGTTGTTTGTGAGCCATTCTATTCCTTCATCTGTTGTGTTAATTTTCTTAACCCACTTTTTAAACTCTTTTTTTATGACTATCTCTCTAAAGTTATCACGTAGACTATCTTTAGGGTTTTGTGGTATACATTTTTCCCCATGATTTATGATTGTCCAGTTTAAGTCTTTGAGCTGATCTAAAAATGGTTTTTCAACCAATAGATATTCAGTCATATAATCTCCCCTTTTTATACACCTCAATCCTCTGTTTTTACTCTTACTTTTCCAGTTAGCAAATCTTCCATAAGTCCTGCTTTTAGTTTTTTGAGTTTTTGCAGGTATTGCTCTTCTTTTTTGATGAGTTGGTCTTGTTTCATTAAAATTTTTCCTATTTCTTTTCTTTCATTTTCTTTCGGCAAAGTAATTATAATACTTTCTATTTGTCCACCACTTATATTTGGTGGATCAGTACCTAAAATGTTTAATTCTATTTGCCTAATTGAATTTTCGTATTGAATGCTATAGTATAAAAAATATCTATCATTTTCATCATTAAACTCAAATTTCCCTACTCTTTAATTTAACATAGCTGGTGCATCACGTAAACTTAGAAATGATATTTTTAAATTTCTACCTATTAGTGGTCGTGTCATTGCGATAACAATATCATTCTCTCTCAAAATATAATCAAAAAACTTGTCCATAAATGAGATAGGTAAATAAGAAATTGCATCCCACTTTACCTTGTTGAATCCAACATTTGCTATTTTTAGCCACCTTGCACCATTTTCACTTGAGTTTTCACTAGAAAAAGCATATCCACCAACTAATCTAGATAAATTTTTAATAGTCCCTACTCCCCAATCCTTCGGTATCCTACCAACACCTTCTACTTCCTTAAATTCTGTTTCGTTGGCCCATTTACCATCCTTAATCCTTATCTTCCCTGTAAGAAGGTCATTCATAAGACCACTTTTTATCTTTTTATATTTTTCTATTGTTTGTTCAGTTTTTTCTATGTTTTGGTCTAGAGTTGAGAGTATTTTTGCTATTTTAGTTTGTTCTTTATTTGATTTAGGTATAACTAATGATACTGATTCTATAGTAACTGCACTTAAACTTGGTACACCAGACGCTTCATTGTACTTAATCCAATTAATTGTACAAAATTTATAATATATCCATAATGGTACATACTCTTTTTTATATCACTATAAAATAAAGTATCAATTGTCCAAAAAGGAATGTTTATATATTGTGGTTTATTAATTGTGCCCTTTCTCCCAATTAAAACAGATTCTTTCTTATATAAAGGTTTTTTTGACCATCCTATTTGACCTCCAGAGCCTAAAATAGGATATTTCCCTTTACTATCTTCTACTTCTTTTTGACTTTTACCATGTTTAATTTTTAATAGTTCTCCAATTTTTTTCTCTTCCCATCCTTCAGGTATATTTCTTACCTCTTCCACATTATCACCCCCAACCTATACTGCATCATATCCAAGTTCTTTTAAGAAGTCATTTAACTCATTTCTTACCGTTTCTCTTTCTTCCAATATCCAATTAAGGGATGCTTTATAATTATCCCACAGATTTTCTATCATTCTTACAATGCTTTGAAGTTCATCTTGTAAGAATGAATTCATAATTTCAATTAATCTCCTATAAAATCTATCAAGTACTGTTGCTTCTACTTCGTCATCTATTACTTTATTGGATGCTCCTATAATCAAAAGGTTCAATACATTGTATTCTGACTCTTTCAGTTTTTTATCATCAAATAATTTCTCTAGTATTCCTTCTCTTTGATCTTTGATAAGCTCATATATCTTTTCATATCTTGATAATGTAAGCCCACTCACTTCTTTATTCTTAACTTTCTCTCTTAAGTCACTAAGTTGTAAATCAATTATTTCTCCCATCGTTAAGAGGTTTGAAATCCAACCAGATGCTGCTATTGCCTTTAAATCATCCTTTATCTCATCATAGAAAGATACAAACACCCCTTCTAATTGATTTGTATCAAGGGATTCAAAAGAAATGAACGTATCTACAAAGGACTTAATTAGTTCATTTTTAACCTCTACCACATCTTTTACATCATCAAGATTGGATACTTTTATTTTTACACTTTGCCACCAGTCTAAGAATTCTTTGTTTATACTAACTCTTTTACCCCTTACACCTTCATCATTTTCGATAAAATCCTTTATATCTTCTTTTCTACTCATCTCATCTATAAACTCAAAGTATTTATCATTTTTTTCTTCAAACATTTTAAGAATATTAAAACCCTGTTTTTTACATAGCTCGATATTATCATGAACTTCACTTTTTGGAACTCCACCATAAAGATGTCCTGTTACATCATTTTTTTCTGCATCGTCTGAATTATCTATATATCTTCTGATGTTAAGATTAAAGCCTTCCTTTTCTATCTCTTCTATTAATACAAGTCTAGAATACTTCTCTGTCTCTGCTTTATTATCATAAGTATGAACAATCTTTTGAATATCCTGTGGTCTTAATATATTCTGATTCTTTCCTTCTTTGTAGTCTTTATCGGCGTTAATAAACAATATTTCCTTTCTTTCTTTTGCCCCATTCATATTTATAACAATTATACAAGCCGGTATCCCTGTTCCATAAAATAATCCAGATGGTAGTCCTACTATTGCTTCTATTAAACATCTATCATCTTTTGTAATAAGTCCTTCTCTTATATCCTTTTCTTCACCACCTCTAAAAAGAACACCATGAGGTAATATACATGCCATTTTACCATTCTCTTTAAGGGATGCTACCATGTGTTGCAAGAACATAAGGTCTGCCTTTTTACCACTCTCTGGAGTAAATCCAAATTCAAATCTTTCTTTATATTCCATCTCTTTTTTTGAATAATTCTGCGAAAAAGGTGGATTTGCAATGACTCTATCAAATCTCTTTAACTCCCCTTTCTCATCAAAAAAGTGTGGATCGATAAGGGTATCTTCATTAGCTATATCAAACTTTACGATATCATGAAGTATCATATTCATTTTACACATAGACCAGGTGGATCCAGCAAGCTCTTGACCATATAAAAACATATCCCTTGAATCTCCACCGTTTTCTTCAATATAATATAAGCATACCACCAGAACCATAGGTAGGGTCATATATTTCGTGACCTTCTTCTGGTTTAATAATTTTAACTAAACAAGAAACTATTTCTGAAGGTGTATAAAATTCTCCGCCTTTTTTTCCAGCTGAACTTGCAAAATATTTAATAAGATACTCATAGGCAGCCCCCAACAAATCAGGTGATTCAAAATCTTCATTCTTCATTGGAATATCGTTAAACACATTAATAAATTCTATCAATGTAGAGTCTTTCATAGAGGTCTTGCCTACTTTTTTAGTAAAATCTATGCCCTTTAAAACGCCTTCTAGCTTGTTAATATTCGCTTCTTCTATAGCAAATAATGCTTTATTTAATGCATCAGCTACATCTTTTTTAACATGGGCCAGCCCTTCATTTTTACCATCTTCAACATAATTCCATCTTGCATCTTCAGGAACAAAAAAGGTTTCCCTATATCTTTCAGGTTTTATTATCTGTCCCTCTATCTTTTCTTTACTCCAACCAGCATCCTCATATTTTTTTCTTAACTCATTTTGCTTCTCCTGAAATTGATCCGATAATCTTTTTAAGAAAAACATACCAAAGATATATTCCTTATATTCACTTGCCTCCATCTTACCCCTTAATACATCTGCTGCTTTAAATAATAGGCTTTCTAATTTTGCTAATGATAATTTACTGCTCATAGATGTATCTCCTTTCAAAATAGCTACAGTCACCTTATATCTATTATTTATTTCTTCATTTGTTAGCTTTGTTCCTTTAACATAGCATAATTTGATTTTGGCAAAAAAAAATAAGCAATTGATCAATTGCTTATTTCACTATTTCCATGCTGTCCTTTTTGAATCATATACAGTAGCGCCTTTTGTTTCCTTTATTTCTAACTCAACTGCGAAAGTAGGGTTTATAACAAAACTCAATCTCCAATAGGAACCCAAGGTCCACACATTACTATTTCTTCAGATTCCAAAACTGGTAAATCAGACCCTCCAGCTAATATAACACTTGAATTAATTAACAAACAAAAACAAATTAATACAAGACACATTATTTTTTTCATTCCTTTTCCTCCTTTCTTTATATTTATATTTCTTTTTATTACTTGCTAAGTCCTTCTTTCTAAATTATTTCTGTATTTCTCATATTCACTACGGTAAAATACATATTCAGATTCATCACCATATCTTAAAGATTGTAAATACTTAAATAATGTTATCTCATATAACAGCTTCAAGCAATCTATATCTTGATCTCTACTGAATGCTAATTCAGCAAAAGCATAAGCCATATCCAAATTATCCATTTTAAAATAATATAACGCACTTCCATAAAGATTTCTATTCAATTCATCTAATTCATTTTTTTCATATAACCAATTCCAAGCTTTTTGTAATAGTTCTATACCTAACTCAAATTTACCTGTATTAATATAAATAATTGCTATCTCATTCCATACATGCCCTATTGCATTCTCTATAATAAATTTTTTATTTTTAATCATAGTAAGTATTTTTAACGCTTCATGGTATTCTTCTTTTTCGACCAAAATATAAGCATAATTAAGCTTACAGGTTATTTCCAACTCAGTAAATTGAAAATTCTCTGACATTTTTAGCGCCTCATCAATATATCTTTTTGCTTCAACTAATTCATCAAATATTTCTGTAGTAATCTGTATTTGATTTAATTCTCTATTAATTTTTTCCCCATCTATCTGTTTTTCTTTAAGTCTATTTTCAAGCCTTTTCATATTAATTCTATGATTTCTTTGCTTATACTTATAGATCAAAGAAACAGCTACATTTATATATGTTTCAATAATTAATCTTACTACATCTTCTTTTTTAATTAAATCAATCTCTAATTCTAATTTTCTTTGTGCTAAACCTAAAGCATCCATAAAAAACCTTATTGCTTCGTCATACTCTCCAATATATCTTTTAGCATACCCCATAGCTTTATTTATTCTGATCTTTAAAATATTTTCTAATATCAACTTTTTTTCGATACTTTCATAATAAAGATCACTTA
>JAGMES010000042.1 GCA_023128035.1 Halanaerobiales bacterium
TTAAAAGATATATGGGTGCAAGTTCATAAAAAGAGGTGGATAAGTTGGTGTATAAAATTTGTGAGGGTGTTACAGTGAAACAAGTTGGTACACAGTATATGGTGTATAATGAAGAAAAATCAGACATGCATGTAGTTAATGAAGTGGCAGGGAAGATAATTAATTATATGATAGATGGAAAAAGTGTTGAAGATATTGAAATGATGTTGCATCAACAATATTCAAATGTTGATTTGAAAACTTTAAAAGATGATCTACAGGATATTATTGAGCAATATGTAGATTTGGGTATTATTTTATGTGTAGAATTTTAAAATGCGTTTAATTTGTCAATAGAT
Organism: Halanaerobiales bacterium; assembly: GCA_023128035.1. Next base: position 339 of record JAGMES010000042.1, read on the forward strand.
ATCGGCTTATTAACTAAATATACCTATTATCATGGCTAATTTATTCAGTTTTTCACTAGTTCCTTTAACTTTTACATTCAAACAAACCAACAATCTGTTAAAAAATACAAGAGTTAGTTCAATTATGAGATAGATTTTGCTAAACACTGGTTTGTCATTGACATGGAGTTAATTAATGTAATAGTTCCATTTATGTCGTATATTAGAAATAGTATAATAAAAAAAGTTATATTTTGTTTTTTTAACTTACTCAGAAAAGTAAGTTATGGAGGTGAAAATTGATATGAAAAAATTGTTATTATGGGTATTGGCTATTATGGTATTTTTTACAGTAATCAGTAGTGCAAATGGTGATGAAGATTGGGAAGAAAGTCAGAATGTGCTTTCTGTGGCTAATAGTCTAAAAGAACGTTCTTCATTATCAAAAGAAATTGTAAGAAGAGTAGAAAATGGTAAAAAAATAAAAGCTGATTTTTTGAAAGATAATTTGTATGTTGATATTAGTATTGACCAAGTTACAAAAAATGAAAGCAGAGCTAAAGGATATGATGAATACGCACAACTTATAAAACCATGTTCAGTAGAGCAAATTACAGTACGAAATCAAGAGCAAACTAAGAATATTGGAAAGTTATATTTTAGTAATGGTGTATTAAAATATGAAGGGGAATTATTCAACAATATTCCACATGGGAAAGGTAAAAAGTATAGTAAAACAGGTATATTAATATATGATGGTCAGTTTGTGAATGGCAAATATGAGGGCTTCGGTAAGGGTTATAATGAAAATGGATTTTTACTTTATGACGGTGAGTGGGAAAATGGACTGTTTAATGGAAAAGGAGAGCTTGTTAATTCAAGTGGAGATTTATATATTGGTAATTTTGTAAGTAATAAGAAACAAGGATTTGGAGTTTTAGTTTATGGAAATGGACAAAAGTATGAAGGTGAATTTTACAATGATAAAAGACAAGGAAAAGGTAAATATAAACATTTAAATGGCGATATATATGAAGGACAATGGTATGAAGATAAAATGTATGGTATGGGAATGTATTTTTTCTTAAATGGTGAAAAGTACAATGGTCAATGGTTTAATAATAAAATGACAGGTATAGGTATATATATGTTTGAAAATGGTAATATTTACTTTGGAAAATGGTTAGACAATCAAATGTATGGGGAAGGAAAGTATATTTATAATGATGGAAAAGTTCAAGAGGGGATATGGGCACAAAATAAATTTATTCAGGCTCAACAAATTAATACTGACTTAGATAATATTCAAACAAATAATGAAGAATATATTATGTTAGGGTCAACAAGAGATGAAGTAATTAAAATAATGGGATTCCCAGATAAAATAATTTCAGGTTTAAAGTTATATCAATATATATATTCGAGTATATATTTTGATAAAAACTGGAAAGTTGAGTCATGGTATAATACCAGCAAAAATTTAAAGGTAAAAGTAAATAATAATTAATCTAAATACTAAATTTTTTGGAGGTATTACAGATGAAGAAAGATAGTTTAAACCTGAAACAATTAGTTCCGACTATAAAAAAATCAGTTTCTGATTTTCTATATGAAGAGGAAGGAAATATTAGTCGAAGCAAGATTTTAACAATAGGATCTTTAATGTTGATTGCAGGGATACTTATGTCAGATGATATTTTTGCAGGCCATAGATCTCATAGTTCTCATAGATCCCATAGTTCTCATAGTTCACATAGAAGTCATTCTTCTGGAACTCACGGATCCCATGCATCCCATGCTTCACATTCATCTTATGGATCATATGCGTCTAATCCAGAACCAGTAAGAGTACCACAAGTTCCACAAACTCCAAAAGTACTACAGGATACACCAATAACAAAATAAGAGAGGTTTAGCAATATGTTTAAAAACGTACATTATGTTGACGAAGAAAATAAATTTATAATTAAAGTGGACACAAAAATTTATCCTTTAGAAATTATAATGAAATCATCCTATATCTTCATTGATGATTATTATATTTTTGTTGATTATGAGAGTGAAGCAAAAGTTAAAATTTCTTTTAAATCAAAGCAAAAATTTAAAAAAGAACAACTTGAAAATAGCTTGGGCGAGTTTTTTAATGAATTAGTTCATCAATCTATTAGAGTAAAAATTTCCAGAGATACATCTCATTTGCGAGAAATCATATTGGGTAGAGCACTTTATGGAGCTTGTATTGAAATTAATGAATTTGAAAAGGATAATCAAATCAATGAGGAAATGAACTATTTTAAAGAAGGAAGTGAAACGGTGCAAAATAGTCTTGATGAGATTGCGACAGATTGGTTTGAAAAAAACAGTCAAGAAGGTTAAATAACTATGGATAATTTAATTTTAAATTTAAAAATATATTCATTGAAGACAATAGATCATACAATTCAAATATTTTCAGAATTTGTTTTTATTCATTTGAAGCAAATATCAGGAGAAAAAGTTCAATTGATTTTTCAATGTGAAGATTCTGATAAAAAATTTTATCAAGATGAATTTTGTAATTATTTAATATATTTGATGGGAAAGTGAGATATTTATGATTTTATCATTGTATCGGATAAGTTTAATAATTCTTATCTTTATATTAGGAATTTGTACTTCTTTTACAGATATTTTAAAGAAAAAGATATATAATAAGACATTAATTTTGTTTAGTGTGTTAGGGTTAATTATACAAGTAATATATTTTGTTAGTATAACAAGCAATCAAATGTTTTCTTACAAACTGCATCAATATGTGATAAATACTGTATTGACATTAATTGTTTCGTTTGTTATGTACTACTACAATGTATGGGCTGCTGGCGATGCAAAGTTATTTATGGCTTTAATGTTGGCATTTCCTCAAGATTATAGAGTTAATAATATGAATACATTTTTTATGACTTTGATTTTTATATTCTCTACAGCTTTTATATATGTAGTCATTGACAGTTTGTTGCATTTGTATAAAAATTATATGGATAAAAAACCTTCAATTAAACCTGTTTTGCACTATGACAAAGAAAATATTAAAGTATTTCTATCAAGATATATTTTTTCATATTTAGTAGTTTTTGTTTTTAATCAATATGTTACTCAAAATTTTGAAATGAATCAATTATATAAAATGATATTGAATTTGGTATTGATAACAAGCTTTTTTAAAGTAGTAAAGCAAGTACGCATAATGAATATTTTAAGCGTAATAATAATTGTTCTTTTAATTTTGAAGTTTTATTTTTTTGGTCTTTACAATGGTTTGAATTTTAATATTAAAATATCTTATTTGATATTGATTTTCGGGATATTGGTTTTGCGCAGTATAGCATCTAAATACAATTATAAAAGTATAAAAGTACAAGATTTAAAAGAAGGAATGGTATTATCATTTTCTTCAACAATACTTTTTCGTGGTTCGAGAGTGAAAGGATTGCCTCAATATACTTCTGAAAATACCAGGACAAGGTTAACAAAAGAAGAAGTTAAAAGTATTATTAGATGGTCTAATTCGTCAAAAGGGCATGAGGATCTTACAATTGTTAGATTATTACCTTTTGCACCTTTCATATTTATTGGAACACTAATTGTAATACTTATTACTGTTATTAGTTAGGGAAGTGATTAACTATGATTAAAGGAGATCAAGTGCGTCCTTTACTGCTAAGAGGGCAGATCGTGTGTAAAGGATTTAGTATGTCAAAAATAATTGTAGATTCAAATGTAGAAGATAAGCGAAATTGTGTACAGGTTCTTTCTAAGGGAATGGAAAATTTATTTAAGGAAGGTTATTCGAGTTATATATTTGAGTATTTTGAAATAAATAAAGAAATATTAGAGTATTTATATGAAAGGCATGCTACCTATATGGTATCACTTAATAATGTTGATACCTTATGTAACTATGATGTCATTCAGATAGATGAAAATTCAGGGGTTATTCATATTTTGTACAGAAATAATTCTTCTGATAATGCATTGGTTATAACTAATAAATGTAATTGCAATTGTATCTTTTGTCCAGAGTCAAGTGGGGTAAGAAAAGCAACAAATTTTATAACATTAAGATATTTAAATAGATTAATTGATCTAATTCCAGATGATTGTCTTAGTTTATGCATTACGGGAGGGGAACCTACTTTATTAAAAGATGAATTGTTTCCAATTATTAAAAAATGTAAAGATAAATTTGTTAATACAGAGTTTTTATTTCTAACTAATGGTAGAATGTTTAGTAACTTAAAGTACACTTATGAATTTGTTCAAAGCAGGCCAGAACAACTTGTTTTAGGGATAGCAATACATGGTCACCAACCAGAGTTACATGATTATTGTACAGGTGTCAAGAATAGTTTTATTCAAACATTTAATGGAATTAAAAATCTATACAGAATGAATGAGAAGATAGAACTTAGAATAGTAGTTAATAAATTAAATTATAAGTATTTATTAAATATCGCACAGATGATTGTTAAATATTATCCAAATATCCATCGTGTAAGTTTTATGGGATTGGAGATGCTAGGTAATGCAGCTGTTAATAGAGATGAAATTTGGATTAGTTTCAAAAATGCGGGTAAAGCAATTAAACAACCGCTATTATTTTTATTGAAACATGGAATTCATACACAGATATATAATTTTCCATTGTGTTTTTTAGAAGAAAATCTGTGGCAATTTGCAGTACAAAGTATTAGTGATTATAAAGTTAAATATTTAAAGGACTGTCTTAAGTGTGATGTGAAAGATCATTGTGGTGGTTTTTTTGGTTCGACAATCAATTTAGGTAAAGTCGAAGTAATGCCGTTATAAATGGGGGATCAGAGTGATTAAAAATTATTTTAACTTTAAGAAAATGAACCAGAATTATTTGCTAACAAATGACACAGGTAGATTTTTATTTTTAACTAATCAGGAATTTAAAGAATTTGTGTCAGATAATATAGTTATAAATAGTAAATTATTTAGAAAATTAGAAGAAAATTATTTTGTTTCAGATAGGAATCAGCAAATTTTTATTAGTGAAACTGCTAAAGAAGTAAGAAGAGCAAAGAAACCTTTATTTCAGGGTACACAGCTCCATATTTTTGTATTAACACGTAATTGTAATATGAATTGTGTATATTGTCAGGCATCAATTAAAAATGCAACTTCAGATGAAGGAAAAATGAGTTTTAATATAGCTGAAAAGGCTATAGATTTAGCATTACAATCTCCATCAAGAAATTTAACATTTGAATTTCAGGGTGGGGAACCATTGATGAATTTTCAAACACTACAGCATATAGTAAAATATACAAAATATAAAAACCAAGAATATAATAAAGAAATCGAATTTAACGTAGTAACAAATCTTACTATGATTACCACTGAAATGATAGATTTTTTGATAGATAACGATATTAATATATGTACTTCTATTGATGGGCATGATCAAGTTCATAATGTTAATCGTCCTATGAAAGGGAAACCATCTTTAAATATCATAAAAGACAATATCGTTAAAATTAATGATATGTATAAAAAAAGAGAAAAAAATGCTGAAACACAAGCAATTCAGACTACTACTAGGATAAGTTTAGATTATCCTAAAGAAATTATAGATGAATATATGAAATTAGGATTTAATGGGTTATTTATTAGACCTCTGACCCCTTTAGGATTTAGTATAAAAAATTGGAATAAGATCGGCTATACGTCAGAAGAGTTTTGTCGATTTTATGAAAAATGTATTGATTATATCATTGAGTTATCAAGACAAGGTAAAGATATAAGAGAGTTCCATGCAACCATTTTTCTTAAAAAGATTTTAAACAATGATGGAATTAATTATATGGAACTTAGATCGCCATGTGGGGGAGCAATCGGACAAATCGCCTATAATTACGATGGGGAAATATACACATGCGATGAAGCCAGAATGATTGCTGAAACAGGTGACAAAAGTTTTAAAATTGGTAATGTTAATGAATCAACATATAATGATTTGATTGATAACCCTATAACAAAATCGGTTTGTGTTTCATCCTGTTTAGAGATTCTTCCTGAATGTTCAGAATGTGTTTATCAACCTTATTGTGGTACCTGCCCTGTGTATAATTATATAGAGCAAAGATCTATTTTCGGGAAGATGCCTTTGAGCTATAAATGCAAAATATATAAAGGTATTTTAAATTTATTATTTAAAAAGTTGCATGATGAAGATGAGGGAATAATAGAAATTTTTTATCGATGGATAAATTGATCATAGTTCTTTGTGGAGAGCATTTAAGATGGCAACATCATTTAACACAATTTTTTTACTGAAAAATGTTTCAAAACGGTGGTTGATGCCGAAAATGTTAGAGTGTGTGAAAACTTTTTAAATTTCAACGAAAAATGTCGTAAGTTACCTCGTAAATATAAAAATATGACATATTTGAATTACACTACACTATATATACAAATTCTTAAAGAGATAGTTAACAATCAAGAAATTATATACGAAAAAAAGATAAAAAAATCGTTGGTTTATTTTTAATAGTAGAAGGTATTTAAGGATAATTGTTGAATACAAATTAAGTAAAGTGAGTATAATAGTAAAATATGTACAAAAGTCAATAGTGCTGTTGTTATTTTATATAAGGTAAGTTTTACAACGAGGAGAGGTGTAATTTTCTATGAGGCTGCTTAGATTGTATATTGTAAATAGTGGAGTATTCAAACAAAACCTGATTGATTTTACTGAGAATGGGATTTCGCAAGACATACTTTGTTTAACTGGGGTAAATGGTACAGGAAAAACTACGATTATGGAACTAATAGTAGATTTAATGAGTTTAATAGTCCCTAATTTCGGAAAAATAGGTGTGAATAGAAAAAGACCTAATATTTTAACTTTAACAGAATTTGCGCAGTTAGATATTTTATTCAATGGAAAAATCATTTCTATTGTTGTCGGTAATCAAGATTATATTCAAAAAGATTCAAACTATGAACAAATGTTTATTATAGAAAATGAAATTAAGGATATTTATAAGGAATTTGAGGATTTCATAAAATATGAGAATGAAAGTGATGATGAGGATCTTACTATACATGCATTAGAATATAACCGAGAACAATTATCTCATTTAGTTGAACGTTTAATTAAGAGAAAAATTGTTAGAATAAATGAAGAAAGTTATACTGAATTATTTGACAAAATTCAAGAAAGCCTTAATAAAAAAGTATCAAAATTGGACTTAGATAGTTTACCATTAATATATTATTTCGCTACAAATGAAAGAACTATATTAGATATAAGACATAAAACAATTCCTAAATATGAAATAAAATATGATGTAGTACATAGATATCAACCTTCAAATGATGATTTGAATTCAATACTTATGTATTATGATTATGCATACCCTGAAAAATTTGAAGACCTTAAAAAATGGATTAATTCACAAGTGTTAACTGATAAAAAGTTAATTGGGATAGATCGCCCAGAATTTAAGGCTGTTATTCAAACAAAAGATGGAAATGAACATGGATTAGAGCTTTTAAGCTCTGGTGAAGAAAATCTGCTTATAATTGCTATTCAATTATATTTAAAAGCTTCTAAGAATACAGTTTTCTTAGTTGACGAAGCAGATCAAGGTTTACATCCAGAGTTTCAAGAGAAGTTAATGAGACTTATAAAAAATATTCAACAAAAATTCAATTGTCAAATAATTCTTTCTACTCATTCAAGGTATATTTGGAAATTTTTTGATGACAAAGCGATTATTAGATTAACGGAGTTGATAAGATGAGTCTAACATTTAAAAAAGTAAGTGGAGGAAAATTTGATTTTATTGAAGATCAGGAAGTTAAAAATTTAATAGAAGAAGCGGGAAGAAAAAAAGTAGTGTTTGTTGAAGGGGATACTGATGTAAGGGTTTTTCTTATCTTTTATGATAATCTTGAGGATAAAATCAGTTTTATTCCTGTTGGAAACCATCATAAAGTTAAAGAATATCTAGAAAAAATTATTGATAGAAATATTGAAGGCTTTGTAGGAATAATTGATAGAGATTTTATGTTAGATGCGGATATAGATAAAATGATAAAGGAATTTAATAACATGTTATATATACATAATAGATATACCCTGGAGAATTATTTGATTGAAAGTGAGTATTTGTTAGAATTAATAAAAGATAATTGTATGTCAGCGAAAATTGATGAAGAAGATGTTAAAAAAGTGATACAAGAAATATTTAAAAAATTGCAAGTTGTTATGGCTGGTAATATGACGTTATTATATTATTCAGTCGAAAAGCTAAAAAAGAATATTCCGCCTAAAGAGGATGCTGTATTAAAAAATATAAGTAGTAAAATTAAAGCAAACAAAGATGAGAAAATAAATGACGAAATGATACAAACAAAATATATTACATACTTAGAGAGTATTAGGAAAAGTGATGGTGATATTACAAAATTAAATAAAATGATTAGCGGAAAGTATTTCTTTTATAATTTCAAATACGAAATGAAACATAATCATGAAATTAATATACAAGACAATACTGCTACAATTTTTCATCTTGCTAGAATATTAAAAACTAAAAATGGGATTAAAGGTGATCTTTTATCTTTACAAAAATTTTTGATGAATTCGTGTGGACAAGTTTCATAAACCTTTAACCCGAAGTTACGCTTGTGGAGATCGCGTATGACCTACTACAAAGTAGGCTATGATCGTTGAAGCGAGAAGCCCCAACCTCTAAGCGAAGCGTAGGTGGTGGGTAGTTCACATCTCGACTTTAACTCAGAGAGTGCTACTTATATTTCTGGTGTTACTTTAAGAGCAGCCAGTCTTATCTGGAAGGTTGGATTATAATCATCAGATTGAAGATGCTTTTGAGTATTAATTTTTGTGATTGACCAAAAATTATATGTTGAATTCTGAAATTAAACAATGAGGTTAATATAATTATTTGTGAGCTTATTTTGGAGGTGAAAAAGTAAGGTATTCTGAATGCAAGATTAAAGAGTTAGTAGAACAGTTTAATATAAATAAAGGCAAAAACCGTAAAACTGCATTGATTATTGGTGCGGGGGTATCAGCAAGTGCAGGGATTCCTACTGCTGACGGGATTATGAACGAAATACAAACTACATATAAAAATAAATATGAAAGATTGAAACCCAAAGAATATGCAGAACATATGAAAGTTATTACACCAGTTCAAAGAAAAGAGTTAATAAATAGATTTATAAATAATGCGAAACTAAATCCTGCACATTTATACATGTCGAGTATAATTAATGCTGTGAAGAAGAATTATTTGAGAAAATTATAGCAATCTTAAGGCTGTTGATCGATAAAGAAGATCAACAGCCTTTTTATTATGTCGATTTACATAAGTGATGTGTTTTTGCTTACTTATTCAGGTTAAATAAACTGTGAATACGTATTTTAAGAAAATAAAATTATTTTAGAACCAACAAACCATGGTAAAAACATTCTAATCATATATGATTAGATAAACTTTAATCGCATACTCACCTTTATCGACCAGAAACAACTTCTCTCCACAAATGACAAAATCAGTTGGATAAAAAAATGGAACTTCCCCATTAATTTGATTCAGTTTTAAGGCAGCGAGTAATTTGCCAGAAGTGTTGAAAACTTTTATATAAGCATGGGTTGTATTATCTGTATCTACATCACTATCCAAAACAAAAAGATTATCTTTCTGATCAAAAGAGAGCGCAATGGGACGAACAAACTGATCCATATCAGTACCTTTCCCACCCCAACTTCTCAAAAGAGTGCCTGATGGACTGACAACTTTGATCATGCTATGGTTGGAATCTGTGATATAGATATTTCTATTAGTGTCAGTGATTAAATCAAATGGTTGCCATAGGTTTATTTCGGAAAAAGCTTTTGTGATTTCACCTGAGTTGTTTAAAATCATTAATTTTTGGTTATCTACCAAGTAGAACTGATCATTAGAAACATGGAAAGCACCTAGCCAATCGAAGGATTCATCACTCCATTCGCCTATAAAGTCTCCTTCTGAAGAGTATCTGAGAATCTTTTTTTTCTTTTCTAAAGAGATATAAGCATTGCCAAACTGGTCAAAGGCGAATCCCATATTTTCTCTAGAGTTAATCTCTTCAGGTAATTCTCCATTCCACATAGAGACAAAACTACCTTCTAAAGAAAAAATTTGAATAGAAGGTTTTTTATCAATAATCAATAGTTGGTTGTCTTTTGTTAAAGTTATCCGATATGGGTCAATCAATTGGCCTGATTCTAAACCAGGGGATCCAAAAGAACTGAGGAACTGTAACTCAATGGCATAAGAATATTGGTAAAAAGAAATAAATACCAATATAAAAAATAAAGTCAGCAATAAGACTAATTTATTGTTCATGTTAAAGCCTCCTTTGAAAAGTATTATAGTTTATTAGTTTAAACTTCGACATTTTTAAAAAAATCCCTTTCATGAATAAAAAATAGAGGAAAAATTAATCAAAAAAGTGAATATAAAATAATATAGCGAGTTATATGAAGGAGGGGGTTTATCTTGAAACAGAAGTTACCAGTTTTATTGATTTTAATTTTTATTATTATTATTATTTTAAGTCCAGATGGATTTAGTGCTTCTTATAATGAGTTGCTTTATTCAAGTAACGCAGAATTAACTCAGGATACTTATACGATTTATGGTGATTTTGTTGTTCAATCATGGGTTACTTTGACAGTGAAAAGAGATGTTGAGATTAGGGTCGTGAATGGCAATGTCAGAATAGATGGAACTATCAAAATCTTTGGAGTTGATGGAGAACCTGGTACAAATGGAGCTCTGGGTCAATCTGGAACCCAAGGTACTCCTGGTGGTAGCCATAGTTTTAATCTGACAGCAGAAAAGGGAAATATTATAATTAATGGTCAAATTATATGTCGGGGTGGCAAAGGTGGAGAAGGTGGAAATGGAGGAGACACCAAGAGTGGAACTGATGGTGGTTCGGGTGGTTCGGGTGGCAATGGTGGTAATGGTGGAGATATTACTTTGATTGCTGAAAAGGGAACTCTTCAGGCGAATAATTTAATTAATTCCCTTGGCGGTATTGGAGGTAAAGGTGGTAATGGCGGAGACGACGTAACAGCTGGATTTTTGAGTGATGGGCCAGGACCTGGCGATGGTAATAATGGTGGAATAGGAGGAAATGGAGGGAACATTTATCTGATTGGTCAGGATGTTATTTTGTCAAGCAGTGCTAGTCTTGACGTATCTCCTGGAAGTGGTGGAGGACGTGGAGATGGTGGAGATGGTGGTAGTATTGGATCTGATGGAACTGATGGCAAACCTGGTGATCTTGGTCAGGATGGTAATGTTACAATTAAAGGTGGGGAAATATTTTATGATTCAGACCGAATTAGTTCAAAAGATGACATAAGTGACCTAACAATTAACCCTTCTTTTACTTGTTTAATTGATTTTGAAAGGGATGCAAACACCCCTTTCAATCCAGATATAGTGCTATTTCTTGAATCAGAATTATATTATCAGAATGAAACAACAAAGATTTTTTATACAGCAGAGGCAACACCTGTAATAAAGATTAAGGTACCAGAAGATCAAGGATTTGTTTATGGTGAAGAGACATACAAAAGTGATATTGGAAAATTTAAGGTTTACAGTGATGAAAAAGATCTGTTTTGGGTGTTTAGTCGTATTATATCTACTGAGCAGACATTTGATGCAAATCAGGTAGAAGATGATTTTTTTAGTTTCCCTTTAATAATCAATGGTATTACGGGTTTGAATAAAAACTTACATTTGAATATAAAAACTAGTGATAACTATGATAACACTAATACTAAAACTAGTGGTGATTTTGCTAATGATCTAATCCTTTATATAGATAATAATAGGCCAAGTCAACCGAGTATTTCAACTGCTGAAGTTAATGGAAGGAATGTAGAATTTTCCTGGAATCCACCTACAGATCAGGGCAGTGGGGTTAAAAATTATGATATAAAGATTAATAATGTACTAGTAAAAACCAATCATGAAGATGCAATTTATACATATTTAGGTGAATATAATCAACAGATCACCTGTCGGATTTATGCAAAAGATCAAGTCGGAAATATTTCCAATGCTTCACCTGCCAAAATTATTTATACGGCGCCAAAGAGTGCGAACATAAAATCTGTCAACGTTACAGGAAATGCTTCTACTTATATGGGTTGTGCTGCGAATGTAAGTTATTTTTCCGTGGGTAGTAAAGCTGCCAAATATCAAATTAAGTATTTTGAAGTTAACCAGAATGGTGATCGTATATATGCTGAAAATTGTGATTTTTCCGAAACTGTTTCATCCAATGTGTTTCAGGAAGGAATGTTATTGGTTAAAACGTTCAGGAATCTTCAAGCTCATAAGTGGTATAAGTTTGCAATCTGTTCCTTTAATTACGATGATAGTCAAATGACAGATTGGAGTTATTATGGACCAATTCAAGTTCCCAACAATATGCCATCAGAAGTCACAGTACTCTCTCCAGGAGCGGAAATATATATGAACTGTAACAATGCAGCAAGTTTGGCTTTTAAAACAGAAAAAAGTACAGATTATGATAGAGATTTGTTAACATATACCTTTATATTTAGAAATACAGAAACCAATGATGAGACAACTTATCCGGGTACAGTCAATGATCGTACGGTAAGTTTATCAGGTCCAGTTTTGCTCGACGGTAAATACGAATGGTATGTAACTGTACAGGATGGATTTATAGCAACTCCTGTGGAATCCGAAAAAAGAATACTATATGTTGATAAACTTCGACCACAACAACCGCAATTTGGTGTTGTAAAGGATAAAACAAATGTAAGACAGATCGTTTTAAAAGATATTGTCGTAAAAGCTTTTGATGTAGAAAAGCTAAAGATCTGGTCTGAAGGGTATGATAGTTCAGCTGTTCAGTTAGCTCTAGAAAATTTAACCGATCAAAATGGAACCTATACATATACCTTTACTATTTCTGATGTAGAAGGGGAACAGGCTATATGTATGAAGACTATAGATAATGCAGGAAATGAGAGTGAGGGATATTCTGAACAGAAAGTTACCTATGATAAAACTTCACCACAGCAGCCTTCTGGATTGACTTTGATTGGTGGCATTAAATCGATTGAGCTCAATTGGAATGTCTGTTCCGATCTGTCTGCAAGTACAGGAATTGCATCTAGTGGAGTAGATTACTATAAGATTGAATATCGAATCTATGGTAGCAGTAGTAACTGGTTAAAGGGTACTTCTACTACGACTAGCTATACAATAAATCAGATCGGTGATAATGAAAGATATGAGGTTCGGGTCACTACTTATGATATAGCAGGTAACTATAGTGAAGTGACCACAGGTGAGGGGTATTCATTACCGACTGTTGGAAGTTTTACTTATGAAATAGATTATGAATCCAACGGTACAGGATATCAGCATTTTATCACATTTACTGTTGATCCTGGAGATTTTACTAAATACAGAGTCAAACGAACTGACGCGCAAAGTGATCTTGAGTGGATCGTCAGTTCTACTCTTACTTATCGAGAAAATTGTCTTCCAAATGAAATATATGAGTACGTAATTGAAACCAGTAATTCCAATGATGAGAGTAGAGGATCGGATGTTTATACAATTGAGATTCCAAATCATTTACCAGAAGTACCTCAAAATACGGTAACAGGGTTTGTGAATCAACTACAACCTACTTTGGGATGTAACTCGGTTATTGATGTAGATGGAGATGGTTTAACTTATTATTATTATATTGAGGAAGTCGGAACAACAGGAGTAAGAACACCGGTTGTTGAATGGGAAGCAGCCAATGATTCAGATATGCTATATAAACCAACGATTAATTTAAAAGATGGATACACCTATTATTATAAGGTTGGTGTAGATGATGGTAGATCTATGATAAATGGAATTCTGCAGATCGTTTCAAATGAGACAAGTTTTGCTGTGGATATTACTGCTCCTCAGATCACACTTAGCTTGCCTGTAAATATTGAACAGAAAGTTTTAAATAATGAATATGTTGCTTCAGCTACTGTAACCATTACTGCAAGTGACCAGAACTCTGTTATGTGTGGGGGTTCTGCCAGTGGCTTAAAAGAACTCTATTATTACTGGAATGAGGATACAACAAAACCACATTACATTTCTTCTGGAACAGTTATTACCGTACCACATGGAATCAGTACTTTATATGTAGTGGCAGAAGATTATCAGGGAAACGTAACTGAACCACAATCTATAATCTTTAAAGTTGATGAGACTGGCCCCTCAATCACTAACATGGTTTTAGAAGGAATAAGTTTGAATGGTCAACGATATACGACTAGTTCATCAGAACTGTTTGCTAAATTCCATCTGACAGAGGAAGAGACGATTGTTGACAGTGCAGTTTATTGTATCATTACGGTCAATGAACTTGCTAATCTGGACAGTTTACCAGCAGAACGCTGGGTAGATATTACTTTACATGAAGGTATAGAAAAGAATTATGAGATTTTAGTCCCATCCAGTTTACAAGATGGTGAAGAATATTATTTTGTACTGAAATCCAACAACTCAGTTGGTATAGAGACTGAAGTACAGTCCAATTCTGTTAAAGTAGACTCTTCCTCACCAGTGATTCAGTTTACTGATAGTGATGGAAAAGTACTGGATAAATATAAACTTTCGGGAATCGATCAACTGACTTTGCAGGTTAATGTTCAGGATTTAGGTTCGGGAGTTGAAACAAGAGAATTTGCTCTGGCTAGTGTACCTGATGCTAAGAAGGTAACAAACTGGTACTCAGATACGAGTAATCTTTCCAACCTTCAACTGCAAGATGGTCAGGAATATTATCTGATGGTTAGAGCAACTGATAAATTAGGTTTGGAAGCAGTTAGAGTAAGTGCACCAATTCTTATCGATTCGACTGTTCCAGTTTTTAGCTCACTGGTAGGTGGAACCCCAATCCCGGGTACGGATCAATATCAAGTCCAGTGGGATCCTACTTATCTGAATATTTACTGGAAGATTACAGACGAAAGTAAGCTGGTAGATCTGAAATATGCGATTGGAACTACTTCAGGTGGAAAAGATATCTCTAATCAGATTTTAGGTAATGAAAATGGTTGGTTAACCTTTACAAACTGGACGAATGAGAAGGATTATATCATATATAATTTAGAACTGACCAATGGAAGTTATTATGTCACTTTGCAAGTAACCAACGAGGTCGGATTAACTCAGATGGTGACAACCAATCCAATCATCATTGATACCACAAAAGAACCATGCCCATTGGTTAAAGATGATGGTTTCGCTATAGGAACAAAAGAGGTTCATTTCACGGTTTCTTATCCAGTAGCAGAGCTGATAACCAATGAATACTATTATCGAATTATTGATGGAAATGGATCTTTGATTTATGGTGAAGAATTGATTAATAATTCTTTAAATCTCCCAAGTGTGAGTATAACAGTGGATGAAACTATGGGCATTACCTTTGAAGATGGTCAAGTATATTATGTTACATTGGGTGAGATGGATAATGGTCAATTTAGTCCTTTAAGCTATAGTGATGGTATTGCTATAGATACTACTGCGCCTGAGTTTACTATCTTTGATGATGGAACATACTTTACTGCTGAAAATGTTTATCTCTCTTGGGAGGCATCTGATTTAGAATCAGGTATCAATAGATATTATCTAAAGGTGGGAACCAGTAGAGGTGGAGATGAACTGACAGGTGATTGGATTGATCTGGGAAATCAGAATTCAACTGTAGTTCAAAACCTGAACTTTATTGATGGTGAACTTTATTTTGCCACTGTTAAAACTGTCAACAGAGCAGGTCTGAAAATAGAGAAGTGTGGTGACGGTTTTAGGATTGATACAACACCTCCTCCAACTCCAAAGGTACTTCGAGAAAGTGAATATACAACCAAACTGAATAGATTGGCAGTAAGTTGGATCTGGACAGGTATGGATACTGGTTCTGGTATTGATGGCTATTACTATGATATTCTGACTGTCAGAGATGCAACTTATGCTCAGTGGAAATCTGTAGAGATAATATCAGGAGACCCACTCTCGACTACATTAGAATTGACAGACTTAAATCTGGTCAATGGGACAACTTATTATATTGCCATTAAAGCAGTTGATAAAGCTGGATTAGAATCCATTGGCTTAAGTAAAGGTATTACAGCTGATATTAATGCACCAACAACACCGGTTATTGATGATCTTAGAGATTATCAGGATTTCACAGATCAACTTACAGCCCAATTCTATTCACAGGATGATGTTTCAGGAATCAGTGATTACCAATACGCAATTGGAACTTTAGAAGATCAGACTTTGCTAATGGGATGGACACAAATTTCCAATCCGCAGGAGACTGTGACTAACTTAAATCTGGTTGATGGGGAAGTATATTTCTTTACAGCTCTGGCAACAGATAATGCGGGTCATAGATCAACTACATCCAGAAGTGATGGTATATTAATTGATCTTGAGAAGCCTTCAATTGTTAACTTGAAGTCAGAAGGTGAATATAACATAGATGCAAAAGAACTCTTCTTTAGTTGGGAAGGGATCCCATCTCATACACCGATTATGAAATACGAATATGATCTTACCACTGATGATAGCCCAACTACGTATAACTGGAAATCTATTGAACAGGAACAGATTCTGTTAACTGCAGAAGAAGAGATTCAAACTGAATATTTTGTAAATGATGCGACCTATTATATCTATATTAGAGCGATAGATGCATCTGGTAAAGTTTCTGATGTGGAGAGTGCACATATCACTATTGATTCAACACCACCAGTAGCACCAGAAATTATACAGGAAGGTGTCTATCAATCGAAAAATCTGAAACTTAGTTGGAAGAGTAAAGATCTAGAGAGTGGAATTGCTAGATATCGTTATGGAATCGGTACTGTCCGTGGTCAGGTAGATGTGACTGATGGATGGGTGATAGTAGAGAATACGAACGAGATTGTTGAGATTAGCCGAAATGATCTAAACCTGAAACATAATCAGCGTTATTATTTGGTAGTTCAGGCTCAGAATAACGCAGGGGTCTGGTCTGAAATTGGTGACAATGAAGGCTTCCTAGTTGATTTGAATCCACCTACTGTGCCTGATGTGGCTGGCCCGGGTGAATATGTAACAAGTAACAAAATCATTAATGAATTGGTATTTTCTTCTGATGATAGTGAAGTAGGGATTAAAGGTTATCGGTATGAAATTATCCCTGCTGCTTTGAAAGATGAGATAACTAGCCTAACTACAGAAGAGATTTCAATCATTCCATCTGGCAATACATATGATAAATCGGTTGAAATAATCTTTGACGCGGAAGAATTAACATTGGTTGAAAATGATCAATACTATGTTGCTGTTCAAGCTAAAAATACCTTAGGTATGTGGTCAGATATTGGGTATAGTGCTATACCTTTTACTGTTGATACTATAGCACCGATTGTTCACTTTGTGAAAGAAGAGGAAGAGATAGTAACAAATGGAGAGAGTATCTCTGTTAAATGGACGACTGATGAAATAGGGCAGGTATATTATATGGTAGGGCGTTCTTTAGACAGCAATATATCAGATGGTCTAGATCCTCATGATGTCACTATAACGGGAGAACAAAATATTGATTTCTCTGAAACTGAGTATGGAGATTATTATCTTTTCCTTTACATGACAGACCTGGCAGGTAATGAATCAAACAAAGTAACTCAAAAGATTAGGGTCAACGAACCACCTTACATTCAGGTTGGAAGTTGTGACTTACAATATAAAGGTCGGGATCTGGTTTTTGATACTTCAAACTTCACTGTTGGAGATCATGATGGAGAACTGGTAAGCTATAAATGGGAGTTTGATGATGATACGGAGAGTGTTATTACTCAAGATTTAAGTGTAATCCATGCTTATAGTAAAATTGGCGAATATACCGTTAAACTGACAGTAACTGATAATGATGGTGGAGTATCTGAAGCTCAATTGCCTGTGACGATTACAAATACTTTGGATGGATCACTAATTCTAGATGAAGTCTGGAGTGGTAATGTGATATTGAAAGGAGATATAACGGTACCTCAAGGTGTAGCTTTAACTATCGAAGCAGGTACAGTAATCATTGCTCCTGTGGGTAAGGGTTTTGTGGTTAACGGTAGTTTGATTTGTAATGCATATCTCAGTAATGAGATTGTATTTACCACCTATACACCTGACGGTATTTATGCAGCAAATCTATGGAAGGGAATATATCTCTCAAATACCAGTATAGGTTCTCAATTTTGTCATATTGTAGTTGAGTATGCTGAACAGGGTCTTGGTCTCAATCAGCAGGAAATTCTGATTATGAATTCAGTCTTTAAGGAAAATGGAATTGGTATTCATATCACAAACTCTAATCCTGTTATCAGTGACTGCTTATTTGAGGATAGTTTCTATTATGGAATTAAAGAAGAAGGTGCTAATGCTTCATATATTAACAATAACATCTTCAGTGGCAGTGGTTTGGCTCCATATTATCATAATTTGGAGACTCTGCTAACGGGTGAAGAAATAAATCAATTCCTGAATGGTTCAGGAAACAGTGAGGGGGTTCAATAATGAAAGTGAACAAACTAAATCTGTTAATCATATTGGCCCTATTAATCGTAGGACTGGCTGGTTCAATTGAGGCTGCTGGTCAGCCTCCTATCGGGCTTTTGGTACCGGATAAGATTAAATTAGACAGGCAGGATCAGCATTTATCAATTGAAAATTTATATGATCAGGATATTCTGACAGAGCCTGATTTTCAAAATAAGAGTACAGAATATATTTATTTTACATTTGACACAAAAGTTGATCTAAATCTTTTCAAAATGTATCTCAAAGAGAGTTCTCAGGCTATCGTTGGTTTGGAGTATCTAACTGAAGAGGGAATCTGGATTTCTATTCCAGAAGTGAACTTTATCAACTGTGCTCAATTAAATCAGAGCTGGAACCGTTTTTCTTTCGATATAGGGAAAAAGATTAATCAGCTTCGTTTACGGATTGAGGGTATGAAAAAAGGGAGTTCTGGAATTGGTGAAGTAGAGTTTTGGGGTCAGAGTGCAGGTGGATTTCCTTTCGAGAACGTAGAATATCAGATGGATGAGAATATAACAATGGAATTCCATGGTGGCAGTGCTCCTAAGGGTGATACTGCTCCTCAGAGTGTTCATGTCACTATTGAGTCACCTGTTCGTTGTATTAAAAGAGCAGAGTTAATCTATGATGTTTACGATTTGGAGCAATATGTGGAAGGATTCTGGCAGATTAACGGAGGAGGTTACCATTACTTGACTCCACCTGGCCAATTGAAAACCTGGACAACAGCAGTAGAAAAGATTGACCCGACTTTATTGGTCGAAGATGAAAATGAGATTTCGTTTAAAATTGGAAATAACAAAAAGAATGGATTTAAAATCACCAATGTAGGTTTACGATTATACTATGACAATGGCGAGAGAACGGTTGAAAAAGTAGAAGGTGCAGGTGTTAATGAAGAGCTATTGTCTAACTTGATTGATGGTAATCCAGAAACATACTGGGAAACCGATTGGCAACAATATGATCAGATTTCCTTCAAACTTTATCTGGCAGAGGAGATCGATCTTGAATATATCACCTGGCTACAGGATGCAAGAATTGTTGACTATCTAAGGATTGAATATTTAGAGTCAGATGAATGGCGATTATTTAGTGCTGATTTGGAGGAAAAGGATTTACAGGACGGCTGGAATGTAGTTCAGACGAAGAAGCCTGTGAAAACAGACCAGATTCGTTTTACTATCATGAATCCGAAAAACAAACAGTTGATTGGTTCACTCAAAGAGATCAAAGTCTGGGGAAGTAGAATCAAATCTCGGATTCTAGAACCAGAGATTCAGATCACCTATCCACAGACAGGTGAGATTATTAAAGTAAAGTCCCTGGTTAAAGGTTATGTCAGAGGAGATTATGATAGCATCAAAATCAATGGTCAAAATGTCTCTGTTACTAATAACTACTTTGAGGCAGAGCTGAATTTGAATAAGCAGACTGGTAATGAAGACTTTATAAGAACAATAATTGCGGAAGCTTATAAAAATGGAAAGCTTGTTAGTCAAAATCAAGTTGTTGTAACTTTAAAGCCAACTCCAATAGTAGAAATCAACTCACCAATTGATGGATATTTGACCGAAGCTGATCAGGTTCTGATCGAAGGAACGACAGATTTACCAACCAATAGTTTATATCTGAACGACCAATGGTTTGGCACTGATCTTACATATTTTCAGATTAACCACCAACTTGAAGAAGGAGTTAATCCAGTTACGGTAAAAGCGGTAAGTGAAAGAGGTTTATCCAAGGCTAAAACGATCTATATTCGTCGAGATCAACAAGCACCAATTATCTATTTTGCGGAAGACTACAATAATCGGGTACTTGGAGAAGTGATGGACTTCATCATAATCAATGGATATGTAGAGGATTACTCTAGATGTGAGTTATTTGTAAATGGACAGGAATTTGTAATAGAAAGTGAAAACTTCTCTTATCCTGTAAATTTACAGCCTGGATATAATGAGTTCACTTTTAGGTTTATTGATGAATTGGGTCATGAAAGCAGTGAATCGATCTGTTTAATCCAGGATTCAACTCCGCCAAATCCTTTTACACCAACAGCAGACCCTACTAATTGGAGCCAACTCACTCAGCCTGTGGTCAGTTTCTGTACTACAGATGATCAGGCGGGAATAAATCATTATGAAATTAGTATTGATGGAAAAGACTATGTTTTCGCAGAAAGTCCATATACATTACCTGTTTTAGAAGATGGAATCCATACGATTCGAGTTAAAGTAGTTGACAATGTTGGGTTGGAGACTGTGGGTACTTCAATCAAAGTTTATGTAGATGCAACACCTCCTCAAGAATTTGAAGCAGTCGCTAACCCTAACCAATGGAGTCAGATTACTCAGGCAGTTATCACCTTTGGTACAGTTGATGAGCATTCAGGAATCAGTCGTTATGAACTGAAAGTGGATGACGAAGAATATCTAGAGGTTGAAAGTCCTTTTACTTTACCTCAGCTTAATGATGGTGTTCATTCTATAAAAGTTAAAGCTATAGACAATGTTGGTTTAAGCACGATTAGTACAGTTCAGGTCTATGTTGATACTACATCACCAGAGGAGTTCGTGCCTTTAGCTGATCCAGCTGATTGGGACAAAGTAAATCAACCTATCATTAGTTTTACTACAATCGATCGAGATTCTGGAATTAATCATTTCAAGCTCAAGATTGATGATGGAGGATTTGTAACAGTTGAAAGTCCATATCAATTGCCTGTATTAGAAGATGGAGTACACGATATTACAATCAAGGCGATTGATAATGTAGAACTGGAGACGATTGGAACGACTAAAGTTTATGTTGATACCACTCCTCCAGAAGTTCCAGCAGATTTTAAAGTATGTCCAGGAGATGGGGAGGTACTGATCAAATGGATTGCTAATACAGAGGAAGATTTGATAGAATACCGTCTTTATCGCCAGCCAGTCTGGGAAGATACAGAGGTTAAGTATATTGAACCAATTAAAGAACCAAAATTTTTGGATGTTGATGTGGTTAATGAAAATGAATATACCTATTATCTAGAAGCTGTAGATCATGTGGAAAATATTAGCTTGCCAACAGCAGCATTAACCGAAAAGGTAGGTATCGCCAGTGTGGAAGTAATTCCAGAAGAGGGTGGAGAAGTCCAGTATGGTGACGACGTTGCAGTAAATATTCCAGCAGATGCTATGGAAGAAAGTGGAACTATCCAAATTGTAACAGCAGAAGATAATGAAGTACCAGAGGTAATCAGACCAAAAGTAAGCAAAATCTATAAGTTAGACATTGTTGATGAACAAGGTCAGCTAAAAGAAGAACCCCAGTTCGAGAAAGAGATTTCCATTAGTCTGGGGTATGATGAAACTTTAATTCCTGAAGGTTATTCAGAATTAGACCTGGATGTTTATTATTACAATGAACTGGATAGCCTCTGGGTTATCATGCCAAAAGTGGAAGTGGATATTTTTGAGAATAAAATAACTGTCAACAGTAATCACTTCTCAATGTATAGTGTACAGGTAACCGAGAATTACTCTCCAGCAGCAGAAAGTTATAATGACCTGGGAATTGCTCCATATAATTCGTATTTTAATAACAATCAGGAATTTGTCTCTACTGGGTCTGCTTCTTTGAACATTAATACAGTAGATGTTAGCCTTCCTGGAAGAAATGGTTTTAATTTAAGTCTTGGTCGAATTTATAACTCTAATCAGGCAGCTTGGGATGGATTGGAAGCAGGTAAACCTGTTTACGCTAGTTTTGGTGATGGGTGGAGATTGAATTTAGCAAGGATTGTCGATAACAGTCATGGAGAATATATCTATCTCGAAGATGGTACAGCTATCAAAGTGGATTGGAACAAGGGTGAGAAAATCGATGGTTATCGAACAAACAACTTTGAATATCATAAAGGCAATCATTTCACTGCCTATAAAAAGCAGAAAAATAACTATGTTGTCTTCTGGGAAGATATTAGCTATGAGATTTATTTTAAAGATGGTAGAAAATATGAGTTTGATGAACATGGTCGCTTAATTAGAATGATTGATCTTACTGGTAATAACATAATTAACATCAGTTACAGTGACAATACAGATAAATATAGTGAAATAAGCAAAATCATTGACAGTGTAGGAAGAGAGATTAGATTTAGCTACTCTGCTAATCATATCACAGGGATTTACGTAAATAGTGTAAAGTTTGTTACTTATGGTTATGTCAATAATCTTTTAAATTCAGTAACAGACAGGATGAATCGGGTAACCAGTTATTCTTATGAGAATTCTTCTGTGAGATATGGTGGAGCTTATGAAGTGACGACAAAATGGGATTATGAAGATCCGAATATGGATCCATATAATGGAGAAATAACTGAAGAAGATGGAAACATTAAGGATTATAATATCTCAGTTCTAGAAAAAATTAAATATCCTATGGGAGGAATAAGTAAATATAGCTATAGTATTGTTACAGATTATGAACGGAAAACCATTGATAAAAGTGGGGAAGATGTAGACGAAATGGGTTATAAGTACACCTATACCCAGAAAGGATATTCAAAAAGCTATACGTTTGAGAGAATAACCTTCTTAGACAATATAAAATATTTATCTTCCAGTGAAATAGAAGAAATTGATCCTGTTGATTATGACTTCACATATAATGATGATAATCAGATTACTAAAGCAGTCATCAACAAACTTTACCAACGGATTGAGATGGAATTTAACGATGATGGGTTAAATACTGTCAAGCGAATCTATAATATAAGAGGAGATTCGACCAATACGGAAATTCCAAATATAAAAGAAGAGTATAAGTACAATCAGCAAAATGCTATTATAGAAAAAATTGTGTACCATAATGGTCAAGAGAAACCTTCGTATTATGATCAATTTTCTTATGATATCTGGGGGAATGTGACCTATTCCTATAATAGTGAAAGTGGAGCAGAGTTTTATTATTACTATTTAAATGCTCGTTCTGAAAAGCCTTCTGATCCACGTTTTATAGATTACGATGAAAGTCAGCCAGAAGTAAGTGCAAAAATTCATAATTTATTAGCAGATCAATTTGTGATTAATCATGATCCTATTAATAAAACAAATATTCCTCAACAGATTCATTATCAGTATGACAGTAATGGAAACATAAAAGCAGAAGCAAAAAGACATGGAAGTAGTTGGATTAAGACTAGATTTGAACATGATGATTATGGTAATATAATCAAAGTTACTGATGCATTGGGCAATATTTCGGAATCTATCTACGATGCAAATCATTTATACCCTCTAAAAGTTATAAAAGATGCTGGCCTTGATGCTGATGGTAATTTACAACCAAAGATTGTTGTCCAATATGGTTATAATCAACTTTTGGGAGTCAAAGAATGGGAGATTGACGCCAATGGCGCTTTGTACACTTATAGCTATGATATATTGGGGCGTTTGGTAAGTATTATTTATCCAGATGAAAATGATATTTTCTGTGGAACTATTGGTAGTTTAAACCCAGATTCTTATTTAAATAGGGAAGATAATCCAATTAAAGTGCAAATTTATAATGATATTAAAAATACTACCACTGTAGTTAATCTGATTTTAGGTACTACCACCATTGATGATGCGATTAATACTGTACAATTGATTGAAACTATTATACCAGAAAATGAAAATCCTAAAATTCTAAATATGTCCAAATATGAATATGACGGTATGGGTCGATGGATTGCATTAAAGCAGTACTTAAAGGCAAGTGAACTGCAGACGATTGATGGTCAAAAGCAGACTTCACCGTTTGTTACGATCTTTGGTTATGATAAAGTTGGTAATAGGACTAAAATTGTTGATGCAGAGGGCTTTGTTACCTTTAAAGTTTTTGACGGTTTTAATAGAATGACTGATATCTATTATCCAGATGAAACGAAATATAAAGCTAAGTTTGATAGTAGCAATAACCATTTGCTTATAGAATATGATAAAACTAGTAATAAACGGAAAGTAATCGATCCTTCGGGAAGAATAACGGAGGAGATAAAGGATTGGAACGAAAATGTTATTGAGTTTGCAAAATATGATGATGGACAAAGATATTTATCCCATGCTACTTTTGATGAGCTTGGTAATCAGGTGGCAGCTGTAGATGGAAAAGGTCAGGCTTATACTTTCATCTATGATGATTTGAACCAACTAGTTGAGAAGAAGTTACCAGAGACAGAGATGATTCTACCCAATACTAGTCTGGTGGTGAACTATCGTTCAACGATTAAATATGATTATGATGATTTAGGGCGTCAAATTACAGAGATTACTCCAAATGGGGTAGCTACTCCTATATTTGGTGATCATCGTATTGAATATGTCTATGATGCCGCAGGAAGAGTTACACAAACAATAGCGAATAAGAATAAAGAAAATCTGGTGACTAAAAGCTATTATGATACTGCCGGTCACCCAATTAGAGTAGTTGATCCTGAGGGGTACGAAGTGAAGAAAGTTTATCATCCTCGTGGTTGGGAATTAGCTGAAATTGATCAATTGGGACAAATTGTTTATCATCAATATGATGAACTTGGCAATCAGACTGCTCTTATAGACCCAAGAGGTGTTGTCAAAGCCGACAAAGCAAATTTTGATGGATGTGAAATAGACATTTTTGGTGAGACCTACCGCTTAAATCCAGAATATACGACCATAATGGAATACGATAGTCTGGGTAGAAATATTAAAAATACTGATTTAATGGGAAATATCCATGAGATACAATTCGATATGGTAGGTAATAAGAGGTTCGAGATTGTACAGCCAGGGCCGGAGTTCTCAGACTCGAAGCTGCAGTTAACTCAATATGATTATACTCCTCAGTATTGGGTTGAATCTATAACAAGAGGGACTGGCGACTTAACCTATAAAATTGAATATGAATATGATAAAGTTGGAAATAAAACGAGAGAGATATATCCTCCAGTTCAGGGCATGGCAGTGGAAACAAATAACTTAGAGTTCGAGTATGACGGTTTTGGTAGACTTGTCAAAGTTATAAGACCAGATGGAAATTATGAAAGATATGAATATGATGCTATTGGAAATCAGACTGCTCTTATTAATGCAAGAGGAATTACAACTAGGTATTACTATAATGGACTGAATAAAATTGCTCAGGTTCTTGAACCAACTGGTTATAGTACCAATTATTACTATGATCCCAATGCTAACCTGGTTCAAAAAGTAATGGCAAATGGTCTTACAACAGATTATAAATATAATAATTTAAATCAGTTGGTAGATGAAGTTAAAGTCAGAGCTGGAGATGTTATGAGACGGAAATTTGCATATAACAAAGTGTCCAACCTTATGGCAAGTATTGATGCAAAAGATAATGTAACATCTATCAGTTATTACGAGAATGCTCAGGTGAAAGAACAGGTATATTACCGACCTGCAAGTGAAAACTATCAGATACCTGACTTGAATCTTGTATCAGTTGAAATAGTACCAGCAGGCTATGAACTGGATGAACGGGCAAATTTTATTTATGATCAGACTGGTAATCTGAAAATAGCAGTAGATGGTTTGGGTAGTTTGGAGTATATTTATGATAAGATGAATCGAATTACAATGGAAAAACGGAGTGTTGACAACAACTCTTACACTACAGAGTATCAGTATGACTTTCTAGGTAATCTTAACGCGATTAAGTACCCAAACAGAAATGATTGGATTAAGTACAACTATAATGACTTGAATCAGCTAGTTGGTATAAGTCAGGTTACAGCGACTTTTGCAGAAAAATTCAAGATTGCTAAAAATATTCGATATGACCTAGTAGGAAATTTGGTTCAAATGACTTACAACAACGGAGTAACTACGTTAATCACTCCAGAAGTTTTGAGTCGGCCTGAAAAAATACAGGTCAAAAACTCTTACGGTCAAGAACTGTTAGATTTGAACTATGCTTATGATGAAAATGGAAATATAACTCATCGTAATAATAATGTATATACCTATGATGATCTTGACCGTCTTAAAACAGCAGAAGTAGATGGTACACTTCTGGTAGACCAACCCGCAAAAAAAGGTTATGTTGATACAGATTACTTTATAAATCGAAATTTGGACTATGAGATTGACGATAAAGCAGTAGATTTTGACTATGCAGCAAGTACAATCGGTCTGAAGTTTGAGACATTACAGACTATAGGCCGTATTGAATTGATTCCAGCAGCATTTGGAGAACATAGGATCAAAAAAGGAAGTATTCGCATTTTATATCGAAGATTTATGGGTGATGATTTCATTGAGATTCATGAAAATGATTGGGTCTATGATCTTGACACTACTGGAAAGATTATACTTACTTTAAAAGCAATGATTGAAGCTGGTGAAATTAAGATTCATTCTAACTTTGACGATCGCACTGTAGACACACGGGAAGTTATCAATAAAGCTGAGTTTAGTAATTTAATCAAAAATATGGTCAAGGTTTACGGTAGATATAACCGAACTCAGATCACGTATGACTATGACCAAGTTGGAAATAGGATTTCCGAAACTTATACTGACCCGACTTCTGATTACAGTATTACTTATGGATATGAGTATTACTCTAACAGTAATCGCTTAAAGACTAGAGAAAGTCAAACTGTAGAAAATTTGATTCCTTCTACAGGTAATTATGTTGATGGTTTGTTGAGAGTGGGGTCAAATGATAAGAAAGCTTATCAATACGATCAGGTGGGTAACTTAATTGCCAAGGGAAATAGTTATTCCATGAATGGTGAAGATATAAACTTCACTTTACAATCGGAAGATAATAGTACATATTGGAAATATCAATATAATGCTAAAAATAGGCTTACCGATGTATTTAAGAATGGAAAAAGAGAAGCAGACAAAGTCGCCAGTTATGGATATGATTTCACAGGTAAGAGATTAATGGTTGAAGAACGAGGTCAGATAATCTATTATATTTACAATTATCTGGGTCAATTAGTTTATGAGAAACATGAAGATAAAGAATTTTTTTATATTTATGCATATGGAAGATGTTTGGCAAAGGTAGAAGGAATTTTTGCCTCAAATGAAGAAGTTTACTATTACTACAACCATGATAATCTTGGATCAACAATGTTGATGACAGATGCAGAAGGCCAGGTAGTATTTGAACAAAATTATACTTCCTTTGGACAGGATCTGTACAAACCGGGGAGTTTTGAAAAAACAGAACAGCAGGTAGAAGCAGGATTTAAATATACTGGGCAGATTGAGGAGGACAATATAGGTCTATATTATTACAATGCTCGCTATTATGACCCAGAGATTGGAAGATTTATACGTGAAGATGACTATCAAGGAAATATTTCAAATCCACAGACGTTGAACCTTTATACTTATACAGCTAACAATCCTATGAGATATGTTGACCCATCAGGTCATTCATATGCAGATTTCCTCAATTTTACATCCATGTTCTTCAAGAGTGACGCAAGAGGAGTAAAAGCTAAATGGAATCAAAGGGATTCGTTGATTCAAGGAGTACCAGTTGATGAAGTTACAAAAGCTCAGGCATCTCTTGCCATGTTGGGGTACGATTTAGGTGCTTATGGTCTAAATAAAAATGGGGTTGATGGAAAAATAGGCAAAATGACAGGTCAGGCTATAACTGATTTCCAGAAAATAATAGGACTTGAAGCTACTGGTCAGTTGGATTCAATGACTATGCTTGCTTTAGATTCAGCAGTTGGTAGCGGAGTTAATAAGTTGATGCTACAAAACTATAATTTTGCTGAGAATGAATATATTCTGATAGTTACAATATCAGAGAGTGCTAAACCTACAAGTTCTGCACCTATCAATCCGCCAACAGAAGTGGCTTTTGAATTTGTTCCTGCAAATGCGGTAACTTCGCCTGATAATTTGATTGGGATAGTTACATCTGCCGAAGAAGTAATTTGGGAGGGCATTACATATGCAGCTAATAGGCATGTAGATGAAATGGCAATTACTTTAGGTAAGAGCGTTAATTGGATTGCAAAAAATAAAGCAATAAACACAAAAGTAATTGGTGGAGTTGCTAAAAAATTTGCAACTGTTGGAAAGTATGGTGGATACGCGTTGCCAATAATAGTTGATGAGTATAATAATTTTTTCGGTGAAAATCCAGCGAGTGCAACTGAACATGTCGCGGATATTACTGTAAACATTGGATTAATATTTGGAACAGCTTTTGCAACATCGGCAGCGGGTAGTGCTGTTGGATCAATCATTCCAGGAGCAGGTAATTTAACGGGTGCTGTCGGTGGTTTTGTTGCAGGGTTTATTATTAGTGTAGCATGTGATGGTGTGGTTATTTATGGGAATACACCTAAAGGATGGGTTCAGGAATGGACTAAACAAGGTATTGATTATGTAATTGATAATGTATTCTAATTTTATTGAAATTATATTATATAAGAGCAGTTAAAATTGTTCTTATATAATATAATTAAGTTAAGCAAGGGAAGTGATACAATGTCAAAGGAAAATATAATGAAAGAAGAAACTAAAAATATTAAGAAAGATGTTTGTGATGCTTCTTTTTTAGCTATTGTATTTGGTTCTATATCTTTTGGGTTATTTTATTCTCAAATCCATTCAACAATAGTTTTAATTATATTTTTATTTTTAATATTTACACTTATCGTTTGGGCCATAATACTTAGATTTAATAAACAACTTAATGAGAAGCAGGTCTTTCTTTATAGAAGCTTTTCAGGAATAGTTGTCTCATTAAGTTCCTTAATTTTATGTTTAACAATTTTTTACTTATATCTTAAGATGAAATTCTTACTATTTACCTTAATTTTGATTTTGTTTTATGTAATTATTGGAGTTCTTTGGGTTATTCGTGAAAGAAAAAGTGTTCTAAAAGAACCATCAGCAAGCAATAAAAAAATTGCTGCAGGAGTTGGCGCGTCTTTTGGTTTATTTGGTCTCTTTACAGGACAAATGTTGATTAGCAATCTAAATCAAAATGGAATTTTAGTTGTATTAATTATTGCGGCAGGCTTTCAAGCGTTTTTATTTGAACTTGTAGGTATTACTTTTTTTTATCGTATGAAAAAATAACTAAAGCTAGCACTTATGTAGGAATAAGCGGCCAGTTGGTGAGGTTGTAGGTTTTGGAGGTGCTTTTTTTGGTATGAAATTGGTTGACGAATCTTGAAAGAAGGGTCTTAATATGGATGAAAAACTGTCATTAATTGAATAATTAAGCCTTAAAAGAAATTATATAAGAGCAGATAATATATTTGCTCTTATATAATTATAACTAAATTTAAATTAGTGAGAAAAAATGGCTAAAAGAGTCGTAAAGAGCAGGTTGGAGATATTAATAAACTAGAAAATGAAATTTTATGATTTATTATAATAACAGTGTTTTTTAGTGGTATCTTTTTATTATCAATTTATATTTTAACGCAATCTAGAATATTTATACTTACATTTTACCAAATATTTTGGGTTTTATGATTTGGAGATTAGTTATCGGGTCGCAAAAAAAAGATAAAAAAGCCTTCTGTTATGTTATATAAAAGTTTTTCAGCAATTTTTGTTTCATTAGTTTGTATGGGAATATGCCTATCATTTTATTGTTTCTATCTTAAAATAATATCTTTGCTATTTATTATATTTTCATTGTTATTTTACATAATAATTGCTGTACTAACGTTGCACTATAGAAAAGGACGCTTTCAAAAAAAACATCTGAACAGAACAATAAAATGGTGCCTATCATTAGTATATTATTTTTCTTGGGGTATTTAGTTGGTTACTTATTAATTAGTAAACTCAGTCAAAATAGCAGTACTATTATTTTGATCAGTATAATGGGGTTACTTGGGTATTTGTTCGAACATCTTGGGATTACTTATATTTACTCATGTAAAATGGGTGAATAATTTAAAAAAGTAATTTGTTGATTCGCCCACAAAAAGGTTATATCCACACAAGACAAACAACATATAGTACTTGTTTCTTTGTATATTTCCTTTATATAGTGTACTGGACAGTCAAGAGTTCTCCAAATACTTTTATAAAAAAAGATAACACTCCAAGCTGA
>JAGMES010000043.1 GCA_023128035.1 Halanaerobiales bacterium
AGAATGCCCACCAATATCAAAGAAATTTTCAGTTATACCCACTTTCTCTATTTCGAGCACTTCCTGCCACATTCCTGCAATTTTCTCCTCAATTTCATTTCGAGGTGTAATAAATTTTTTTATGTTTTTTCTATCAAATTCAAAATCTGGCAAAGCTTTATAATTTACTTTTCCACTTGGTGTCAATGGCAGATTAGCTAAAAAGGCATAATTGTAAGGAATCATATAATCAGGCAAATACTCTTTTAGAAACATTTGAAGATTTGTCGAATCAATATACTCCCAGGAAAATGTTTCATGATCAAAAAATGAATGTTCTACCCAAATACATGGGTCGTAATATTCCCCGATACCTCTACTAAGATCTATTTTTATTGATTGCAAACTATCTTTTGTAAAATATTCACCAGATTGCGAAAACTTCATTCCAGTCCATTCTTTCCACTCTTCGACAGTACCAGAAATATACTGTGATTCTGTTGCGATTCCTAATACCTTTCCTCCCAAACGCTCATGAATTCTTATCCAGTTATCCTTTGATAATCCATCACTCCGTTTTTCTTTACACCATTTTTCAAATGTCATTTCAGGATGTTGGGCTTTACCAGTTGGTCTTACAGGAATAAGTACTTGATCTAAGTTAAAACCATGGGCAATCGTCTTAAATGCTTTTATGATTAAAGTACCTAATCCCTGATTCTGATATTTTTCTCCTACAACTCCAGCTAATACCAATAATGTGTTTGGTTCTACATTGTTTGCTGCATCTCTAAACCCTTTTTCGACCGCACTATCCCAACCTTCTGGTAAATTCTCAACTGTACCATCCCAGTATATTGGCATAACATTACCTACCGCTACAACCTCATCTTTATTATTAAGCAATAAAACCTGATACTTACTGAATTCAACCATAATTTGATTCCAATACTGAAGATATGTTTTGTCTCCAATAAAGTATTCCGGCCAAGCAGCTGAATGAATCTGATCCAAGTCATCTTTCTTTTCCGGTAATTGGGATAAAGTATATAACTGATATTCCTCACCTGTTTTGCTGGTTAACGAATTAGATTTTTTATTTAATTCTACATATACAGTCATTCGTTCTTCCCGATTTTCATCTTTTTTCATCACTACAGCTGATCTGCTTATACCTGGATGTGATCTAATCTTATTTTCAATCTCCTCTAGTTCAACACGATTTCCTCGAATTTTTACCTGCCGATCTTTCCGACCGATAAATAGGATATTACCGTCATCTAAGTATTTTCCTAAATCACCCGTTTTATAAAGTCGAGAATTTTTATCTTCAGAAAACGGATTTGGGATAAAGCTTTGTTGCGTTTTTTCCAGGTCTCCTAAATAACCTCTTGCCAAACCATGTGATTCAATAAAAATCTCGCCTGCTACGCCAATCGGTACTGGTTTTAGATTCTGGTCTAAAATATATATCTTCGTATTTGCCACAGGTTTTCCAATTGGAACAATATCACCTTCAAAATGGTTTGAACAATCAAAAGTAATCGCATCAATTGTGGTTTCTGTTGGTCCATAATGATTGGAAAATCTACAGTTAAATAAACTATAAAACCGATCTCTTAACTTTCGAGTCAAAGTATGAGCACCACAAATGACATATCGTAAGGAATGAAGATGTGGGAACTCTTCATTCTCACAAGCATCTAAAAAGGCTTCTAACATATCGGGTACAAATTGCAAAAATGTTATCTTATGTTGATATGCTAATTTTCCAATCATTACAGGATCTTTTCTTTCATCTTCCCTCGGAATAATAATCCTCGCTCCAGAAGTTAAAGGCCAGAAATACTCTAAAATAGAAGCATCAAAGGCGAACGATGTATTCAACAATGTCGAATCAGTATGAAATAATGGATATTCGTCCTGAATCCATTCAAATAAATTCACTGCTCCTTTATGTTCAATCTCAATTCCTTTTGGCGTTCCTGTTGTACCTGATGTAAAAATCACATAAGCTAAATGATTTGAATAAACATCAACATCCGGATTATATGCTGGCATCTTCTCAATCTGCTCCCAATCAGAGTTCATAATAACAGTTCTGGTATCAATACCATTGAGATTACGGTCAGAAACTACAACTTGGATACCAGCATTTTCTAAAATAAATCGTTGTCGAGCCTCTGGATATTCTGAACTGATTGGAATATACACTGCACCAGCTTTTAAAGCAGCCAGCATTGCAATGATCATATCCAGCGAAGGTTCAAACATAATTCCTACTTTATCTTCAACTCCAATATTAAGCATTCTTAGATAATGTGCTAGTTGGTTTGCTTTTACGTTTAAATCTCTATAAGTAAGACTATTATCATTAAATATTAAAGCGATATGATCTGGATTCTTCTCTACCTGTCTTTCAAATTTATGATGAATACAGCTATGCTGATCAAATTCTCTTTCTGTATCATTGAATTCCATGATAATTTTATTTCTTTCATCTTCAGTCAACATATTATATTCATCTAATAACTTATTTGAATTATTGATAACAACTTCCAATAATATAATATAACTATCAAGCATTCTCTTTGTTGTATTCTTTTTAAATAAATCTGTATTATAAGTTAAAATGAAGGAAATCCCTTCTCCTGATTCATCTATCGCTAATGTGAGATCAAAATGGGATGTTTCTGAATTACTCTCTCCAAGCTCAAAGACATGTTGCAGATTATCAAAATAAATATCTAGTATTTCATCATTCTTCTTATTCATAAGTCCAAACATTACAGAAAACAGTTTCGAGCGTGATAAATCTGTCTGTAGATTCAATTCTTCAATTGCTAAATTAGATGGATATAAATGATTATCATATGCTTCAATAACCGTTTCTTTTATTTGGAGTATCAAATCCTGGAAGGTCATTTCTTCCTTAATTGTACAGCGTAAAAGCAATGCACAAGCAAAAAGCCCCAATAAATGTTCAAATTCGGTATGATTTCTGTTCACAAATGGAGTTCCAATGACAAAATCCTTTTGCTGGCTTAGACGGTACATTTGAAGATTAAATACAGAAAAAAGCAGCATATAAAGAGTTACGTTATTATTATCACAATATTCATAGAGCCTGTCTTTCAACTCTTTACTGAAATTGCACTCAACATTTGATCCATTAAACGTCTGTATTGCAGGTCTTGGGTAATCGGTTGGCAAATCCAGTCCAGCTGGAATTGTCTTGAATTTATTTAACCAATACTGTCTTTGCTTTTCAAAAATACCTTTTGCAATTGAGTCATTCATCCAGTGAGCATAATCTATATAATCAAACTTCAACTTAGGCACTTTAGGTTCTCTATTTTTTGCAAAAGCATTATCTATCTCCATAAACTCTCTTTGCAGATGAATCGTTGATGTTTCATCCCAGATAATGTGATGTACTACAAACAAAAACACATACCTATTATAACTAATTTGTATAATTTTAATACTAAAGAGCGGGCCAGTTTCAAAGTCGAAAATAGTATTGGCATGTGCACGAGATAATTTTTTCACCTCATCCATAACCCGGTCTTCATTTATATCTGTATAATCTACATAGATATCTTCAAGCTTAATCTCCAACTTTGGATGTATTTTTTGGATTGGTTTTCCATCAATTTCATCAAAATAAGTCCGAAGAATCGAATGACGATCAACTAACGTTTGCCATACTTTTGTAAAAACTTTCAGATCTAAGTTTTCATCGAACATAATTTCATGATTGATATTATAAAACGGACTTTCAGGCTCCAATTTATGCATATACCATTCTGGTAACTGAACAGGTGCAAGATCGTAATATTTTTGCTCAGGTGCTTTCACAATTTTATTTTCTATAATATAATCTTTTAGTGACTGTTTTTCAGCAATATACTCTCCCAAATCTTTAATTGTTGAATGGACAAAAATCTGTTCTAGAGAGATTTCAATATGGAACCCTTCTCTAACTCTATTCAAAATCTTCATCGCACTAATCGAATCTCCACCGATATCAAAGAAATTATCATTAACCCCAACCTTGTCAACTTCCAGTAGTTCTCGCCATATTTCTGCTAACTTTTCTTCAATTTCATTACCGGGTGCCTCATACCCTTCACGTGCTTTAATCTCAGGTCTAGGTAATGCTTTCCGATCAATCTTCCCATTTGGCGTTAATGGGATTTTATCCATTTGTACAAAATAAGATGGGATCATATAACCTGGCAACTGACCAGATAAATAATCTCTTAACTCAGATGTAGTCATATCTAACTCAGAAACCAAATATGCACATAGATATTTCTCATTTTTCTCAGAAGATTTGGGTTCCTGAAGACCCATTTTCTTCAAAAAGCTTTCATACCCCTTTTGGGTAACAGTACATTCTAAATCTTCTTTCACATTTTCCAGACTGATATGACCTAACCGTTTTTCCCAACTTGTAGCACTCCCATAATAATGGTAACCCTTTGTTTGCAGATGACCATAATCTCCTACCTGCTTAAGTGGGCAATTTGTTGAATAAACCGCAAAATTCTTTCGACTATTCCAATATGAATCTTTATTGTTTAAGTAAGATATAATCTCTTCATTTGTAACATCACAATAGCGATAGAAATCAATGAACTTGACTTGATTATATATAGTTCCATCATTGATCTCATCAATATCAAGATAGTTAAATATATTTTTATCAATATTCATGGCACTTTTTTGCAGTTTCGCTACTTCTTTTTCCAATTCCTTTTCATCAAAAATGCCCAGTTGAAAAAACATATATAGTTTATTCTCAATAATTTGTCCACGGGATAATGTAGCACCTACCACTGCAGGAATTCCATTTTTATAGGCATACTCACCTGCAATTGAAGACGATGCATGAAAACAACCCCTACAAACTGTATGAGCTGATTTCAAACTTTCTTTTAAGATTTGATCTGAATTTTTATGAGTAAGTACAGCATGATCTACGCCTAATTTTGAAGTTGCCTTCTTGATATTTTCCAAATCAGACTTAGTAAAATATCCATTATCATAGGTCAATGCCAGAACGTTCAAACCCCTCTCTACCAAATGATATAACGCATAACCTGCTCCTTTTCCACCATTGTAGAGAAGTAAACAATCATATTTTGCATTTTTATCCTGATTAGCATCGTTTATGGCGGTTTCCAAATTATCCATTGTTTTAAAATACTGTTCTGCATATTTTTTGTATTTATTCAAGTCCTGGCAAACCTCACAGATTCCCTCATCACTAATCTTAACCCCTGGGTAGTTAGATGTAATTCCACATTTTTTACAAACTATAACCTCATCCTGCAATTCATTACTATCTTTCACAATCACTACACAATTATCAATATTTTCATGATTTAAAAGAGCTGTTTCAATCTCTCCAAGTTCAATTCGATATCCGCGAACTTTAACCTGCTCATCAATTCTACCCATAATCTCAATATTTCCATCCTCAAGCCATCTTCCAATATCACCTGTTTTGTACAGTTTACCCGTACCAAATGGATTATCAATAAAATTTGCTTCTGTTTTTTCTCGATTATTGATGTAGCCTCTTACAACACTATCACCAGCAATACAAATTTCTGCTGCGATTTTAACTGGTACAGGTTGCAAATCTTTAGAAAGAATATAAATTTTATTATTGGCAACTGGTTTTCCAATAGGAACAACTTGGCGTGAATCATCTCGCTCAAGATCATAATAAGTATTGTTAATCGTACATTCAGTAGGGCCATAGGTATTGACTATTTTTCCATCATAATAGGAGTAGAAGTTCTTCACTACATCCATACTAATCGGCTCTGCTCCGATCAGCAACCATGGGAGTTTGAATCGAGGTTTAATATCTTTTTTGTTCAGAAAATATACCATTGCATTTACCAAAGTAGCTGGACAATACATCATGGTCAAGTCAGTCTCTTCAGCCATTAATTTAATCAAAAATTCGGCATCTTTACTTTGATAAGTAGTTAGAACTTTAACACTACCTCCAATATACAATGGCCAGAAAATCTCCCATACTGATGGGTCAAAAGTCAAATTTGTCCTTTGGACAATCACATCTTTTTCTGTCAAATTAAATTTATCCTGCATCCAATTGATACAGTTGTTTACCTGCCTATGTTCAACCATAACCCCTTTGGGTTTA
This sequence comes from Halanaerobiales bacterium, assembly GCA_023128035.1. The sequence goes on from JAGMES010000043.1 coordinate 6,167, forward strand.
CCAGTTGAACCTGAAGTATACATAACATATGCCAGATTATCTCCTTTTATCGTAAGGTCAAGATTAGATGAATCCTGCGTAGCTGTATAATCTGCAATTCGGTCAAGAAGCACTACTTCTCTTGAACATGATATTTTATCAACATCCTCTACAAAAGCTATCCCATCAATCCCTCTTAAAACGTCATTTTCAGGAATTTCAAAACTATTCTCCAACATCTTTTCAATTAATTCACCAAAGGTGTACTCACCTTCTCCTAAAACAACCAGTTTAACGTTCTTATCTCTCAAAATTGTATCATAATCACTTGCTGCATAAGGGCCACCAGCAATGATTGGTGCATTAATCCCCCACTGTCTTAATAGTGAAACAGTTTCATGGAAAAATTCTTTAAAAAATGTTAACGTCCGGATGCCAATCAAATCTGGTTGATATTCATCCACTAACTTTTTCATATCTTCAAAATTACTAAAATCAATTCCAGATTTATAAATTCGACCGTCAATCAGATCCCCAAATTGTTGGTTTAAGTATGTTTGGAGATAAATCAAACCCAGTGGTTGTTCAGAAACATTATACAACATATTATCAGAAGCAAAGTGCTGGGATAAGTCAAGATACAGTATTTTTTTCGCATCTGGTTTTGGCTTTTGAACAACTGCTTTCCGATCAAAGATTGTATAGGTTATATCTTCTTTTTTCTGTCTAAAATCATTTGATAACCCCATATTATCTAGTTGAGCAAAGTTTATAATATCTTCTACAGATTTGATCTCAATAGGTAGATATGCATTGTATTTCTGAACAATAGCATCTTCGCTCAATATCTTCATTTGAATCGGAAGCACATGCATCAAACGTTCTTTTGATAAAAAGTATTCATTCATAAAGTTGGTCTGGTACTTTCTAGTAAAACTCTTCGGAAATGGTAACGTTTCTGGCAACTCGTGATATGCTCGACCCTTTGAAAGCATAATATCATTTTTGGAAATTCCATGAGCTAGGGCCAACTCTTCCATCTCAGTATTCGGATATATTTTCAAAATATGAATATAAGGAAAATGAATCCAATTAATATCTTTAATGAAATCCAATGTCATCATTGCTTCTTCTTCTGTTTCAGTCGGAAATCCATGCATTGTGGCAATTTCTAAAATAACATTCGGGTATGTTTTAGCAATATAATCTATAGCATTTTTGAATTTTGGAATATCCAAGTTCTTTTTAACCAATTTTTGTAATCTTGGTGAAGCTGTTTCTAAAGAAAGATTAATGTTACAGGTTCCCGCTTCTACCATTAAATCAATATAATCTGGTGTCAAAAGATCTCCCCTTAGTCCGTTGGGGAAAAAGATTTTTACGTCCAGTTTGTTTTTTATAATCATTTTAAACAATCTACTACTATTCTCTATATTCAAGTTAAAACAGTCATCAATAAATGCAAAATTTGTCACGCCATTTTTATAGTAGTATTCAATTTCGTTATACATATTTTCTGCACTTCGAAAAACATGGTTTTTAGACCAGACTTTATGACAATATACACATTTATATGGACAACCTCGTGTACTTTGCAGAGAAATGGAATTAGTTACACTTGCCATACCGATCTTATTTTTATAATTTTTAAAATTGATCAATTTTCGATCAGGCATTGGTAATAGATCAAATGCTTGAATATGTTTTCGGATATTAGTAACAACTACCTGGATATTCTGATTTCCTGCTAAATTCTGAAGAGAAGTGAACGGAATATCCTTTACAGCCTCACTATTGGCAAGAAGAAGTTTGGCTCTAGAGTCTTCAAGCATATAGAGTACCCGTTCCTGAGGTAATTCAGGATCAATTGGCAAATATGCTCCCCCTGCTTTTAAGATTGCTAGCAAACTGATAATCAACTCTTCTGAACGTTCCATCATAATGCCGACGACAGTCTCAGAAGTAACTCCATTTTTTCTTAATACTCTTGCCACTTGATTTGCCTTTTCATTTAAATTTTGATATGTTAGCTTCTTCTCTTCACAGGTTACTGCTACACGTTCTGGATTCTTCTCTACCTGTTCTTCAAATAATTTATGAATCGCTTTATTATTTAGGTACTCTGCATCTGTATTATTAAAATCTAATAACAGCTGAAACTTCTCTTCCACTGAAAGAATTTCTATACTTGTCTCTTTTATATTGATTTGATTCAGAGCTTGTAGCAATAGGTTCTCAAAATGAGATATAATCCGCTTGATCGTTGTTTTCTCATAAAGTGTAGTGTTGTACTCTAATTGGCCTTTGAGTAAATCATCTTTATGCACAAAGGAAAATACCATATTTGATTGAATATGCTGAATATATCTTTTGTCATGAATATTTTCTAACAATAACACTATATCAAATAAGAAAAATTCATCTTCAGTTTCAGAAAAGCCTAACTGTTCTAACAACATTTCAATCGGATAATCCTGATGTTTCGTTGCTTCAAACATCGTATCTTTTACCTGTAAAATCAAATCTTTAAATATCATATCCTCTTTCAATTGATTCCTTAATGTAATGATTGTATTGATAAATTCACCTTCAACATCTTGCTTATAAATCGGTGAGCCAATCATTATATCCTTATTGCCAGTATATTTATCAATCAGTACAACCAACCCTGCAACTAAAATCATATGCAGTCTATAATCTGAACCATTACTTAATTTCAATAATTTATAAGATAATTCATCAGAAAAGGTAAAGTTTACTGTATTTGAGAGATACTTGTTATTACCCTTTTTATAATCAGTGGGAAAACTGGTTTTAACCAGTTCTCCCGATAATTTATTTAACCAATAATCTCTCTCTTTGGTCTTTTGATTTGCAGCAGCAATAATTTTTCCTGATAAAGTTCTACTAATCATATTCATCTCCTTCTTTCTTCTATCCATTTTAAAATGCAAAATCACTTTCATCAGATAGTAGAACATCAGAAATTGTCGATAATAAGCCATGTGTAATTTGGATATCATTTAATTTACTATCAATATTTTCTGTGATGGCTGATACAATTTCTTTGAAGTTTCTTACATACATTTCGATTGTATCTTCCTTAAATAGTGCTGTACTATATTCAATAACAAAAATAAGTTTTTCATCTACTTCCATTCCTCTTAATTTCATGTCCATCTGAGCAGCATTTTTTTCATAATTATATGGTTTTAATTTCAAATCCGGAATTTCCATTTCTGTTATTCTCTCATTGTTTAAGACAAACATAACGTCAAATAGAGGATTTCGACTCAAATCTCTTTTTTTAACTACTTTTTCTACTAAATTTTCCAGTAAATAATCTTGATTTTCATATGCCGCTAATGTTCTGTCCTGTACATCTTTCAAAAACTCTCTAAAAGTCATCTTTCCTACAGGCTTATTTCTCAATGCAAGCGCGTTAATAAACATACCTACAATGTTTTGAAGGTCTGCATGTCTACGACCTGCAATTGATGTTCCGACTACGATATCTTCCTGACCACTCAATTTGGAGAGACACACATTATATACCGCCAAAAGGACCATAAATAAAGTTGCATCTTCTTCTAATGCAATTCTCTTTAATGCTTCTGTCTCCTCATGACCAATCTCAAAGTTTATACCACTTCCATCAAAAGTCTGGACAGGTGGTCTGGAATAATCAATCGGTAGGTTTAATACTGGAATATCACCTGCAAACTGCTGTAGCCAGAATTTTTCCTGCTTTTTCATCTCATCTTTCTGTTTTTCACTACTCTGCCATGCAGAATAATCTTTATATTGAAGTCTTAATTTAGGCAATTTTTGACCAGCATACAATGCCATGAACTCTTTCATTAATATATCATCCGAAGTACCATCTGTTATAATATGATGCATATCTAACATGAGTATATGCCGATTTTTCCCCACTTTTATTAACCCTGCTCTAAAAAATGGAGCTTTACTAAGGTCAAATGGTCTTACAAAAGTATTTATTTTCTCTTCTGCTTTCTCTACACTTATTTCATCATATTCTACAGCAAACTCCACACTCGCATGAATTTTTTGGATAGGCTCTTCATTTTGGAGAACAAACGAAGTTCGTAAACTTTCATGTCTCTCAATCAGCTTCTTAAAGATTTCTTCTAACTTCTCCTTTTCAATCTCTCCTTCTAATATGACAACTTTTGGGGTATTATAACTGAGATTATCTGTTTGAAGTTGCTGAAGGAAATATAATCTTCTCTGAACTGATGAAACAACATAATACTCTTTTTCTTCCACTGGCATAATCGTTATATATTCTTCTTTCCTTGCATCTTTGATCTTTTCTGCTAATCCTCTCACGGTCGATTGTTGAAATACATCCATAAGCGTGATTTTTATATTCCGTTCTTTATGTAGTTTTGAAATGAATGTCGTTGCTTTTAATGAATGACCACCCAGTTCAAAGAAATTAGCATCGATTCCTATAAGATTTTCTTCTATTCCTAAAACTTCAGACCAGAGCTCAATTAATGTCTTTTCGATTACACTTCGTGGTGCTATATACTCTCCATCAAATTTGACAACAGGTGAAGGTAAAGCATTTCGATTAATCTTGCCATTTGGTGTTAAAGGAATCTTTTCTAACTGTACAAAATGAGATGGAATCATATAATCGGGCAAAATATTAGAGAGATATGTTTTTAGCTTCAATCCTTCTATCTCTTTTTCTGCAACAATATATCCACAAAGATATTTTTCACCAACTTGATCTAAGCGATCGAGTACAACTACCTCTTTAATCTCTTTATAATCCAATAAGTGCTTCTCTATCTCTCCTAGTTCTATTCTAAAACCTCTAATTTTTACCTGATGATCAATTCTACCTAAAAACTCAACATTTCCATCTAGTAACCATTTAGCTAGATCACCAGTCTTATACAGTCTTTGCCCTTTCTCAAATGGGTTTTCAATAAACCGCTCTGCTGTTAACTTAAGCCTATTCAAATAACCTCTAGAAACTCCATCTCCTGCTATATATAACTCTCCTGCAACACCGATTGGTACCACTTTTTGATCTTTATCCAATATATAAATCTTTGTATTATTGGCTGGGGTCCCTATAGAAACAGATTTCCCTTTATCGTTCTCAGGGTTAAATTTATAAAGCATACATCCAACTACTGTCTCTGTTGGACCATATTCATTATAGATTTCAATATTTCCTCCAAATTTTTCACTAATATCTCTTGCTAATCTAGTTTCTAATTCTTCTCCACCAACTATGAAACGTCGAATATTGGATTGTTCAATCTTTTGATCTCTTATTACCTTTAAATGTGACGGAGTTAGCTTAATAACCTCAACTTGATTTTCTCTAATAATTTTTTCAATCAACAATTCTTTATCTTCTTCTCCATAAACAACAATTGTATTACCTGTAATTAATGGAGTAAAGATTGATGTAACTGTCAAATCAAAGGAAATAGATGTATATAATGGAAATTTCACTCGTTCATTACGAACATAATTTTTTGTTGCCCACCAAATATAATTTACAGCTCCTTGATGTTCGATCATTACACCTTTCGGCTGGCCAGTTGTTCCAGACGTATAAATCATATAAATTAAATCTTTTGGGTTATTAATAATCTCTAAATTTGAACTATCACCAGAATAAATACTCTGATCATCCACAAAGATTATCACTTTCAAACTCTCAATCTGTAATAAATCATTTTCCTCATCAACCAAATCTTTCTGCAAAAGCAAAATTTTTGCCTTACTATCTTCAAGTATAAATTTTTTCCTTGCATCTGGATAGTTAGGATCGATTGGTAAATATGCTCCTCCAGCTTTTAAAATTGCAAGTATACTAATCACCAGATCTAAAGAACGTTTTTGCATAACTCCCACCATTGTGTCTGGTTTGACACCTATAGCCCTCAATAGATGTGCCAATTGATTTGCCTTTTCATTCAGTTCCCTATATATCAACGACTTCTCTTCAAATATAACTGCTACGTCTTCTGACATCTTTTCTACCTGTTCTTCAAATAGCTGATGCATAACCCGCTTCTTAGGATATTCTGATTCGGTCTGGTTAAAATTGCATAATATCTGCTCTTTTTCAACTTCATCTATGATTTCTATTTCAGATATTTTCTGCTCTGGATCATCGAGAATTAAATTCACTATCTTTTTAAAGTAGATTGCCATCCTTTGAATCGTCTGTTCTTTGAATAACTTTGTACTGTATTCAAAACTTAAAGCCAGACCATTTTCATGCTCGTCTACTGACAATGTAAGGTCAAATTTTGATATTTTATTTTCAAATTCATATGGCCCTAATTTCAAACCTGAAATTTCTCCTACAGGAACATCAAAGTTTTGCAGCATGAACATCACGTCAAATATTGAATTACGGCTCGTATCTCTTTTAACTTCCAATTTCTCCACCAGATCTTCAAATTGATAGTCCTGATTTTCATATGCCTGTAATGTTCTATCTTTCACTTCTTTTAAAAATTCCTTAAATCTCTTTTCAGCTACTGGGTAATTTCTCAGGGCCAGCGTATTAACAAACATCCCTACGATCTCCTCTACATCTGAATGCCGTCTTCCAGCAACTGGAGTCCCGACTACAATATCTTCCTGACCACTCAGCTTAGAAAGCAAGAGATTATATGCTGCAAGCAATACCATATACAGAGTAGCGTCTTGCTCTTTTGCAAGCTTATTTAATGTCTCTGTTTTCTCTTTCTCTAACTCGAAAGTAAACATTCTGCCCTCAAAGCTGCGTATTAATGGTCTTGTATAATCGGTTGGCAAATTCAATACCGGGATTTCCCCTTCAAAATCTTTTAACCAATACTCTTCCTGCCGTCCGAACACTTCTTTAACCTTTTCACTATTATGCCATTCTGCATAATCTTTATATTGAAGTTTCAATTCAGGAAGTTCTTCATCTCCATAGAGTGCCATAAAATCTCTCATAAGAATTCCTTCAGAAACACCATCAGATATTATATGATGGGTATCCAGCATGAGTATATGTCTTTTCTCTCCGAGATTGATCAGACCAACTCTAAATAATGGTGCCTGACTTAAATCAAAAGGTCTGACAAAATTCCTTATAATCTCTCCAACTGTATCTTCATCTGCTTTATAATACTCCACCTCAAACTCGACGATTTCTGAATGAATCTTCTGTACAGGTTTTTCATCTACAATATCAATATATGTCCTTAAACTTTCATGCCTTTTGATTAACTTTCTGAAAGTCTCTGCAAATTTTCCTCTATCAAGTTCTCCTATCAATAATGCAACACCAGGCATATTATAGACAACACTTTCTTCTTCCATCTGCTGTAGGATATATAATCTTTTCTGTGCTGATGATAATAGATAGTGTTCTTGTTCTCCTACTGGTTCAATTGAAAAATATGTGCTCTTCTTAGCACCATTGATATATTCAGCAAGCTCTTTAATCGTTGACCTCTCAAAAAATTCGGCTAATGGAACTTCTACATTTAATTCTTTATGAATTCTCGCCAAAATAGTAATTGCTTTCAAAGAATGGCCACCTAAATCAAAAAAGTTACCCTCAATTCCGATCTGATACCCATCTACACCAAGTACCTCAGACCAGATTGTTTCCAATTCCTTCTCTACTTGATCTCTTGGCGCAATATATTCCGGATTGGTTTGTTGATTAAACTCCTGATATTTTTCAAGAGATTTACGATCAATCTTACCATTTGGTGTTAATGGTATCTGATCTAACTGAATAAAATGTGCTGGAATCATATAATCTGGCAAACTATCTAATAGATATTCTTTAACCTCAGAAATATCCAATTCTTCATTTGCTACCAGATAAGCAGAAAGATACTTATTACCCAGTTCATCCTCTTGGTCAAGAACGACTGCCTCCTGAATCTTCATATGATCCACCAATTTACTTTCAATCTCGCCCAATTCAATTCTAAATCCTCTAATCTTTACCTGATAATCTTTTCTGCCAAAAAATTCGATGACTCCATCTGGAAGCCAGCGCCCCAAATCTCCAGTTTTATAAAGTCTAACTCCCTTCTCTTCCGCAAATGGGTCTTCTATAAATACATTCTTTGTCCGTTCCTCATCGTTTAAGTATCCTCTACCGACTCCCACTCCAGCAACACAGATCTCGCCTTTAACTCCAATTGGACATAGTTTCATATTTTCATCAACGATATAAATTTTGAAATTCTGCAATGTTTTGCCGATTGGAACTTGTTCCATCTCTGGTGCATGATCCATGATGTGATGGGTTATATCATCAGAGGCTTCTGTAGGACCATACGCATTGACCATTTTGATCTTTGGATACATATCAAACCATCTCTTTACCAAATATGGTTTGATAGCCTCACCAGTCACCAGAAGATAATTCAAACTTTCAAATTTTCTGAAATTCAAATCTAAAGAATCTAACATGACTGATAAGTAAGAAGGAACAACTTCTAAAATTGTAATCTGATCTTCAATCACTTGATTGATAAATTGGTTTGGATTTAAAATCAACTCATTTGAATAGATAACCGTCCCGCCTCCTACCATTAATGCTACCAAAAATTGCCATACAGAAATATCAAAACAATGAGAAGCGTTCTGAGCAACAATGCTATTTTTATTGATTTGAAGTTCATTGATTTTGGCTTGAATATGGTTCATCATTCCAATATGTTCTACCATAGCACCTTTAGGATTGCCAGTAGAACCAGAAGTATAGATTACATATGCCAGATTCTCCGGCCTTGCCTGAATCGAGATATCTTCAGTAGAATATTTCTCCAAAGCTCTTACATCATGCTGTCGTTTATGTTTTAAATCTTCTTTATTTACCTTGTTCTCTCTTTTATCTATTCTGATGAGAGTATCATAACGGAATTTTGTCAGCTCATTTTCGATCGTATAAAACTTTTTTGTAAACTCCACATCCAGAATTTCAGGAATTTCATATCTTAAATCTTCAAAGAAACGCTGCGAAACAAAGAGTTCTGTATTCCAATCGGTTTTCGTTTTATAGTCCTTATCTTTGTTAGCACATTTAAATTCGGTTAACTCTTCGATCAGGTTCTCTTTCTTATCCTGGTCCATTACATCCCCAATAAATAGATAACCTTGGTCATTTAATAAATTGATTGCTTTTCGAATCCCTTTTCTAAGATAATTATGACCATGAAAATCTTGAATAACACTATTGATTATAATCAGATCAAAGTTTTTCTCATCCAGTTTATCAATCTCATGGAATGGCATGGAGGCCAGAGCGATATTTTGATGTCCTTCTTCTTTAACACGTCTTCTATTCTTTTCAATAATCACTCTGGAAAGATCTGTTCCATAATAAAATCCTACATTTGGAGCAATCCGATACATAGTAATCCCTGAGGCACAACCGATCTCTAAAACTCTCATCTTTCTATGAAGAATCGGTCTTAGCTTTTTCAGAACATTATCTCCATACTCATCCATCTCTTCTTTAGATATCGGTTGCCCTGTATAACTGCTAATCCAACCCCCACCAGTAATCTCATCAGTAGCGGTCTCACCAATGTATTCCCACAGTTTTTCATCCATTGCTTCAATTTTTTCTGCCTCATCTTCCATATAAATGTTCACACTATCTATACATAAGAAGATATCAAACTGTTCACATTCCCATTGAAGTCGGTTTAGAGTTCTAATATATCTCTTCTCTGATATAACAATTTGAACTTCTGCATCATTTAGCATCGCCTTGATTCGTTCTTCCGGATCAACTGGATTAATTGGAACATAAACAGCACCAGCTTTAAATATCCCCAAAATAGCTATCAGCATATTTTCCGAACGATTCATTAATATTCCAACTATTGTTTCAGGGGTAATCTTTTGTTCATGAATTAAATAATTTGCTACTTGATTAGACTTTTGATCTAACTCGTTATATGTAAGTTGACGATCTTTACATATCACTGCAATATCTAAAGGATTCTCCTCAACCTGTTCTCTAAAAAGATCCACGACGGTTTTTTCTTTTAGGAAATCAACCTTTGTTTGATTAAAGTCAAATAAAATCTGTTGCTTTTCCTCTCCTGACATGATGTCAATTTCCATCAACTTCATTTCTGGCTGATCTACAATCTGTTTTACAATATTTATATAATGTACAAGTAGCCTTTCGATAGTCTCTCTCCTGAAAAGCTTTGTACAATAATCTAGATTAAATATAATACTCCCATCTGCCTCGACTATATTAAATTCAAGATCAAATCTTGCAATTTTTTGTCCAAACTTATAAGGAGTAAAAGTCAAATGATTAACCGTTATATCAGGCATACTCATATTGTGCAGATCAAACATTGTATTGAAGAGAGGGTTACTACTCAAATCTCTTGGTATATTCAATTTCTCAACAAGTTCTTCAAATTGATAATCCTGATTCTCATATGCCTTTAATGCACTTTCCTTAACACTTCCTAAGAATTCTTTAAATGTTTTCTGTCCTTCAGGATAGTTCCGCATTGCCAGAGCATTAACAAACATACCGATAACATTTTCAAGTTCCAAATGTTGCCGTCCAGCTATTGAAGAACCGACGATAATATCTTTTTGACCCGTGTATTTGAACAATAATACATTATAAGCAGCCAGTAATATCATGTATAGCGTAGTATCTGTCTCAGAGCTAAGTTTCTTTATCTTCTCCGTCAATACTGAATCAATCTCAAAAACAATACTATCTCCTTCAAAACTTTGAATCGGAGGTCTCGGATAGTCTGTAGGAAAATTTAAAACAGGAATTTCCCCTGAAAAAAGATCTAACCAATATCTTTCTTGTTGATCAATCTCACCTGAAAGAATCCATTCATTCTGCCATGCAGTGAAGTCCTTATAATGCACTTCTAATTCTGGCAAACTTTTACCTTCATACATATCAATTAAATCTTGCATGAGAATGCTAAAAGAAGTTCCATCAGAAATAATATGATGCATATCTAACATCAGTAAATTCTTTTGATCTGCCAATCTTACTAATTTTACTCTAAATAATGGTGCTTTAGAAAAATCAAAGAGCTGGATAAATTCTTCCATAATCTTTTCTACTTGATCTTCAACTGCTTCACCATATTTTACTTCAAAATCGACATAGCCATGTATCTTTTGTACGTAATCTCCATCCATAAAATCAAAGGATGTTCTAAATACCTCATGTCTTTCTACCAATTTCTTGAATATTTCATTAAAACGTGGTTGATCAAGCTTACCCTCAAGCATCATCGCAAAAGGCATATTATAGCTTGTCCTTACTTCTTCAAATTTATCTATAATTAACATCCTCTTTTGTGCTGAAGATATTGAATAGTATTCCTTTTTCTCTAAAGGTTTTATTGATGAATATGTATTCCCATCAATACTGTCTATATATCTTGCCAGTTCTTTTATCGTTGCTGCTTTAAAAATCTCTACAACTGGAACTTTTACATTCAAGAGTTTGTGAATCCTGGCTGCAAGTATGGTTGCTTTTAAGGAATGACCGCCTAATTCAAAAAACTTATCATTGATTCCGATCTTCCGATTTACAGATAATATTTCTTCCCATAATTCTACTAATATCTTTTCTGTTTCAGTTTTTGGTGTTTCATATTCAACTTCTGTATTGAAACTCCCATCCGGCTCTGGTAACCTTTTTTTATCGATCTTACCACTTGGTGTCAATGGTAACTGATCCATCTGTACAAAATTTGATGGAATCATATAGTTAGGTAATGTAGTAGCCAAATGATCAGCAAGCTCTGATACTGTTAGTTCTTTTTCAGCTGTAAAATATGCACATAAATATTTATCTCCTTTTTGATCTTCTCTTGCTATAACTTTTGCTTCTTTTATTGCTTCTTGTTTTAATAATTGATTTTCTACCTCACCAAGTTCTATTCTAAATCCCCTAACCTTTACTTGCTGGTCAATCCGTTCGATAAATTCAATATTTCCATCCGATAACCATCTTGCCAAATCTCCAGTCCGATACATTCTTTCCCCAGAAACGAACGGGTTCTCAATAAATTTTTCTGCTGTTAAGTCAAGTCTGTTGAGATAACCTCGTGTAACTCCTGCACCCGATATACATAATTCGCCAGGAACCCCAATTGGCTGCAGTTGGTTTGTTTTGTCTATGATATATGCTTTTATATTGGAAAGAGGTTTTCCAATTGGAATCGTTGTCTGATCGTGTAAATCTTTTAATGAATATCTGGTTGAATAAATGGTGGCTTCTGTTGGCCCATAAATATTTTCAAACTGTATATGAGTATTTAGCGCATTAAACTTATCAACCTGTTTTTTTGAAAGTGACTCTCCAGCAGAAAAAAGATATTTTAGACTACCAATCGATTTTTTATCTTTTTCAATTAAGAAATTTAAGAAGATTCCCAGAATTGAAGGAGTAAAGTTTATATGAGTAATTTTATATTTTTCTATTGTTTCCAAAATACCAACTGGATCTTTCTCTAAACCATTCTCCAAAATAACCAACTTACCATTTCCAATGAACCATCCAAATAATTCAGTTACAGACACGTCAAAGGTATAGTTCGTCTTTAACAGATAAGCATCCTGATTTAATAAGGGATAATCATTTTGTAGTGTAAATAATATATTCAAAGCGTTATTATGCTGAACCATAACCCCTTTGGGCTTTCCAGTGGATCCTGAAGTATAGATCACATATGCCAGATTTTCTGAAGTATTGACACATTCTAAGTTACCTATATCTTTCTGATTAACACTCTTATCATTAATATTGATTGTTTCAATTTCAAAATCATTCCCCATCAAATGTTTCTGTGTTAATAAGAGTTTTGCCTGACTATCCTGTAAAATATATTTTATCCTTTCTTCAGGATAATCAGGGTCAATCGGCAGATAAGCTCCTCCCGCTTTCAGAATTGCCATTATTCCTATGAGCATCTCCAGTGAACGTTCTGTCATGATACCTACAATTGTATCTGGATTTACTTCTTTCTCTCTTAAAATGTAAGCCAATTGATTTGCTCTTTCGTTTAATTCCCTGTATGTCAGTTGCCTTTTTCCATCTACTACAGCGATCTTATCCTGATTTTCTTCTACCTGCTTCGTAAATATTTCATGCAGTGTCTGGTCTGTTGGATAATCCACCTTTGTATCATTAAAAGCATACAATATTTGATGTTTCTCCGCAGCAGATAAAAGCTCAATTTTTTTTATCTCTAAATTTATATTACAAATACATTCTTTCAGGAATTGTGTAAACTGAACAACAATCCGTTCTATTGTTGCCTTGGCATAAAAGGATGAATTGTATTCTAATACTGCTTCAATACTTTCATCTGTTACATTAAAAGAGAAAAACATATTTGGTTGAACTGACTGCATATAGTGTCTATCTTGAATATTTTCAAGTAAAATCGCCGTATCAAACAATGGAAAACCATCATCTAAAACCAGCATATTTAACTCATCTAATAATATTTCCATTGGGTAATTTTGATTTTCGATTGCTTCAGAAAGCGTATCTTTCACCTGCAATAATAGTTCTTTAAAAGTACTATTTTCGTTTAATTGATTTCTTAAAGCTAATACTGTATTAATGAATTCACCTTCAACATCCTGCCGATTAACAGGTGCTCCTACAATTATATCTTCATTCCCTGTATATTTATAAAGTAATACAACAACCCCTGTTATCAGGATCAAATACAGACGGTGATAAGATTCATTACTAAGCCACATCAACTTCGAATATAATTCTCCAGATAATTGAAAGGATACCTTATTTATTTCAGGTTGATCATATCTTGTTTTTTTATAATCATAGGGGAAACTGGTTTTAAGCAGCTCACCCGATAACTTATTTAACCAATACTCTTTTTCTTTACCATATTGATTTGCTATTAACATTAGTTCACCTAAGTTTTTTTGATCTTGCAATATATTCGCCTCCATTTACTTAGTCTACATTTAGAATCTAAAATCACCTTCATCTTCAATCACGTTAACCTTTAGACTTATTAATTTATGAGCAATGTTAACATCCTTTAATAAAATATTTCTATTTTCTATAATCTGCTCTAAAATCTCAATATAGCGTTCTGCCATCTTCTGAACAGTAGATTGTTTAAACAATGCAGTAGAATATTCTAGAATTAGATCCATTGTTTTACCACTCTCAACAATTGTTAAAAACAAATCAAATTTAGCAATCCTGTGTTCAAAATGATAAGGATACAATTTCAAATCACCAATCTGAATTTCCTTAATATTCATGTTCTGATATGCAAACATGGTATCAAATAGTGGATTTCGATTCAATTCTCTACGTAAGTCTAATTTTTCCACCAAATCGTCAAATGGATAATCCTGGTTTTCATATGCTTTCAATGCATTTTCTTTTACTCCCAGTAATAACTGATAGAACGTTTTTGTTTCATCGGGATGATTTCTCATCACTAAAGTATTTACAAACATTCCTATTATGTTTTCTGAATCTGCATGAATTCGACCTGCGACTGGTGAGCCTATCAGTATATCTTTTTGCCCGGCATATTTGTAAAGTAATACATTATAAGCAGCTAGTAATACCATATAAAGAGTCACATCATTTTCCCTTGAAAAATCTCGGATTTGTTCTGCTAACTCCTCATCAATTTTAAAATCTATACTTTTTCCCTCAAAACTCTGCACTTCAGGTCTAAGATAGTCTGTTGGTAGCTTGAGTACTGGTACTTCACCTTTAAACCACGCTAACCAATACTCTTCTTGTTTTTTTAACTCATCTGTTTTCAGCATCTTCCACTGCCATACAGAATAATCTTTATATTGGACTCTCAGTTCAGGAAGGTTTTCTCCCTTATATAGTTTCGAAAACTCATCGATTAAAATTCCAGTCGATACACCATCTGATATGATGTGATGCATATCAAAGATCATTATATATTGATCCTTTGGAAGTTTAATCAGTCCAACCCTCAACAAAGGAGCGTTACTTAATTCAAATGGTCGAATAAATCTCTCAATCGTTCCATCTATTTCTTTTTCTTCGACTTCTATATACTCAATCTTGAAATCCACATCTTTATATACTTTCTGCACAGGCTCATCATTGATGATCTCAAAACCTGTTCTTAAAGACTCATGACGTTTGATTAACTGCCAAAATGCTTCTTCAAATCTTTGTTCATCAATATTACTCTCTACCTTCATGGCTGAAGGCATATTATAACTTAAGCTCTCTTCCTCAAATTGGCTTAACACATAGATTCTTTTCTGTGCTGAAGATAAAGGATAGTATTCTTTCTCTTTTACAGGTTCTATTGATGAATAGATGCTTATATTTGTATGATTGATATACTTGCCTGTACTTTTTATCGTAGGATTTTTAAAGAATTCTGTCAGCGGGAGTTCTATCTGAAACTCTTTATGGATTTTAGCTGTCAAAGTGGTTGCTTTTAAAGAATGACCACCCAGTTCAAAAAAGTTATCATTCACTCCAATTATTTCGTTTATAGATAATACTTCTTGCCATATTCCTACTAGAATCTCTTCTACCTCATTTTGGGGTGCTTCATACTCTCCTCCTATTTGCACCTTCTTCTCTGGCTCTGGTAATGCTTTTTTGTTAATCTTGCCATTTGGAGTAACTGGCATCTGATCTATCTGAATAAAATATGAAGGAATTATATAATATGGTATTCGAACAGATAATTTCTCCCTCATCTCTGATAGTGAGAGTTCTTTCTCTGATACAATGTATGCACACAAATATTGTTCCCCATTATGATCTACCCGCTCCATTACTACTGCTTCTTTTATTTCTTTAATCTTTAATAACTGACTCTCGATTTCTCCCAGCTCGACTCTAAAACCTCTGATTTGTACCTGATGGTCAATTCTACCCATAAACTCTATATTTCCATCAGATAGCCATCTTGCCATATCTCCTGTTCTATACATCCTTTCCCCTGGTACAAATGGATTCTCTACAAATTTTTCTGCTGTTAACTCTGCTCTATTTAAATAAGCTCTTGCCAATCCATCACCACTTATACAGAGTTCTCCAACAACTCCAACAGGTTGCAACTTATTATTTGAATCAACAATATAAACCCGTGTGTTTGCAATTGGCTTACCAATCGGAATATTGTCATATTGATCATCTAAAACAAAGCTCGTAGTGACAACTGTATTCTCTGTTGGTCCATAATTGTTTATTATTTCATAGTTTTGCTTATTATAATATTTTAATTTATCTCCACCAGTCAGGAGTTTTCGCAATGATCGGTTTTTGATTTTCATAAACTGTTCACAGATTTGGGTAGGCAAAAAGCTAATCGTTATGCCCTTTGCTTCAAAGTATTGATTAAGTCTCTCTACATCTATTTTTATCTCTTCACCAATTATGTATATGGACGCACCTACCATTAAATAGGGGAATATTTCCCAAACTGAAGCATCAAATCCAAAACCCGCATATTTTGTACTTCTATCAGTTTCATCAATCTGGTAGTATTTTTGATGCCACACAGATAAATTAACCAGTGACCTGTGTTCAATCATAGCTCCTTTTGGCTTGCCTGTACTACCTGAGGTGTAAATAATATATGCCAGATCCCATGGATGATTGATAATTTCCAGGTTACTGTGATTACCTTGATACAGTTTTTCATCATCCAGACAGACTATGCTATTATCAAATATAATCTGATCCTTTAAATGTAATTGAGTCAATAAAATCTGAACCTGACTATCTTCCAAAATATATTTGATTCTCTCTGATGGGTAATCAGGATCAATAGGTAAATATGCAGCTCCTGCTTTAAGGATTCCCATCACTCCTATGACCATCTCTAGAGAACGTTCAACCATAATCCCTACAATTGTATCTGGTCTAACCCCTTTTTCTCTTAACAATCTTGCCAACTGATTGGCTTTTTGATTCAGTTTCCTATAAGATAATTCATTGGTTTCAAATACGATCGCTATATTTTCCGGCATCTTTTCTACCTGTTTTTCAAATAAATGATGTATCGTTTGGTCATTTGGGTACTCCGTAATCGTATTATTAAATTCATATAAGAGTTGGTTTTTCTCTTTAACTGTTAATATTTCAATTTCAAATAAATGAATTTCTGGATTAGCTACGACTTCTTCTAAGATTTTAATGAAATGGTAACCCAGCCTCTCAATCGTTTCTCTTTTGAATAATTTTTTCTTATATTCTAAGGTGAAATTGACTTCTTTTTCAACCATTGTAACATTTAAAGTCAGATCAAATTTTGCAACTTGTTTCTCAAATGGGTATGATAACATCGCAAAATCAGTTATTTCTATTTTTTTCATATCCATATTTTGGAATGCGAAAACTATATCAAACAATGGATTCCTACTTAAATCTCTAATAACCCCTAGCTTTTCAACCAGTTCATCATACTGATAATCTTGATTCTCATATCCCTGTAAAACATTCTCCTTAACTTCAAATAAAAAACTATCAAATTTTTTATTTCCCCTCAGTTTATTTCTGAAAGGTAGCATATTGACAAACATTCCTACTATGTTCTGTACATCTTCGCGCTGTCTTCCAGCAATAGGTGAACCAACTATCAGGTCTTCTTGATCTGAGTATTTATAAAGTAATATATTATATACTGCAAATAAAACCATATATACAGTTGCTTGATGGTTTTTTGCCAAACCCACTAGCTGATCTGTTAATTCTCTATTTATTGAAAACTCTATACCAGCACCTTCGAAATTTTGATATGGAAGTGGTACATGATCTGTTGGAAAATTCAATAATGGTATTTCACCTTTAAATTGCTCAAGCCAATATTCTTCTTGCTGTTTAAATTTATTGTCAATTTTCATCTTTTCTTGCCAAACAGCATAATCTTTATATTGCACCTTTAATTTTGGTAAATGAATTCCCTCATAAAGATTTGAAAGTTCACGGATTAAAATTTCGATAGAAAAACCATCAGATATAATATGATGTATATCAAACATAATGAATTGTGTACCGTTAGAAAGTCTCATAACTCTTGCTCTGAATAATGGTGCTTTACTTAAATCAAACGGGCGAATAAACTCTTTAATTTTTTCATCAATTTCTATTTCATCTGCCTCTAAATATTCTATAGCAAATTCTACATCATTATTAATCTTTTGCACAGGTTCATCGCCTATTACTGCAAAACTCGTTCTTAGCGTCTCATGTCTTTCAATCAATTTTCTACATGACTTTTCAAATCGTTCCTGATCTATACTTCCCTTAATCTCCATAACAATTGGCATATTGTAACTAAGTCTATCTTTGTCCAATTCATTTAATATAAATAGTCTTTTTTGAGCAGATGACAAAGGATAGTACTCTTTCTCTTCAACAGGATAAATCAATGAACATTTACTTTTTTGGGCATGCTCTATATATTTTGCGAGGCTTTTTATAGTTGGCCTTTCAAACAGTTCCTGTAATGCTAACTCTACATCTAACTTTTTATGAATTTTAGCTAAGAGAGTCATCGCCCTTAATGAATGACCTCCTAAGTCAAAAAAATTATCATTTACCCCTATTCTATTGTTAGTTTCCAGTACTTCTTGCCATATTTTTGCTAAACCCTTTTCTGTTTCCGTTTCAGGTACAATGTATTCAACTACTGTAGCAATATTTAAATCGAATTCGAGCAAAGCATTCCGATCAATTTTCCCATTTGGAGTGAACGGTATTTTCTCAATTCTCATAAAAAATGATGGGATCATATAAGATGGCATCTTTTGAGAAAGATATTCTTTAAGCTCAGTGACCGTAAATTCTCTCCCAGAAACAATAAATGCACATAAGAAATTATTTCCGATTCCATCTTTTCTTGTTATTACAATAGTTTCCTTAATATCCGCATGCCTTAACAGTTGATTCTCAATCTCTCCTAGTTCAACTCTAAAACCTCGCACTTTCACTTGATGGTCTATTCTTCCAAGAAATTCGATATTTCCATCTGGTAGCCATCTCGCTAAATCTCCTGTCTTATACATTCGTGTACCTAGTATGAATGGATTACTAACAAATTTTTCCGCTGTCAAATCAGCTTTGTTTAAATAACCCTCTGCCAAGCCTGCACCAGTAATACATAATTCTCCGACAGCTCTATAAGGTACAAGACGATGATTTTGATCTATAATATAAATTTGTGTGTTAGCTAAAGGTATCCCAATTGGAACCTTTTTACCAGTCGATGGTTTTTGTCCATATTTATAAAATGTTGCACAAATTGTCGCTTCTGTAGGCCCATAACCGTTGATAATCTGCATTTTCGGATGTAAAGTTAAATAATCTTCCAAAATATAATCTTGAATTGGTTCTACCCCAACTAACATCTTATTTAGTTTAAGCTTTTCCTGACGTAAGTGTCCATATAGTTCCTTCAAAATTGTAGGTGGAATATAAGTAAAAGTAATTTCATCATCAATAATGGTTCTCGTCAGTTTTAAAATATCAGGAATCATCTCATTATTGAAAAGAACCAAAGTAGCACCGGAGGAAAGTGGTAGAAAAATTTCACAAACACTAACATCAAAAGAAATATTAGTTAAACTCAGGCAACGATCTCCTATTCCTATACCGTCTTCAAATTGGTCTATAATATTGAATAAAAAATTGTTCAAAGCTCTATAAGGAACCATTACACCCTTTGGATTGCCAGTAGATCCAGAAGTATAAATGATATAGGCTAAACTATCCATTTTATCTATTGAATCCAAAGTTCTTAAATTGGAATCTTCACCCATATATATACTTTTTTCTTCTAAAGCAATAACTTGTCCATTAAAAACAATAGTATTTGTCAAATATTCATGGGTTAATAAAAGATTTGCACCACTGTCTTCTAACATATATTTAACTCTTTCATTAGGATAGGCTGGATTAATAGGCAAGTATGCTCCGCCAACTTTCAAAATACCTAAGATACCTACAATCAGTTCAATAGACCGTTCTGCCATGATCCCTACTGGCTGATTTTTAGTAATCCCTATATTTCTCAAAGTTCTAGCTAACTGATTAGCCCGTTGATTTAATTGCATAAAAGTTATTTCTTCATTCATATATTTTACTGAAATTTTATTAGGTATTTTTTCTGCCCAGTCTTCAAATAATCCACAGACATTTTTATCCTTCGGGAAAGATAGATTTTCCCTATTAAAATGAGTTAGTAAAAATTCTTTTTCTTCTTTTGAAAGCATCTCAACCTCTTCCAACTTGCCTTTCGGGTTTTCCAATACAGAAACCAGTAAGTTAGTAAAATGTTTTGCCAAACTTTGTATGCGTTTCTCATCAAACTTAAAAATATCATAAATAAAATGTACTATGATCTGATCGCCTAACTCTACAGCCAGGGTTAGATCAAAATTTATTGTTTCTACTATGGTATCCACTTTTATCTTTAAATGGTTCATTTCGCTAGCAAGTTGTCTATCTAAAGGATAATTTTCAATAACCACAATAGAGTCAAAAATATCTTCTTTAGAATCAATTTCACTGCAGTTTTTAATCTCTACCAATGAAAAATTTTCATATTTGGTTCTTTCTTTGAGAACAAGATCAATATCCTGCAAAAGCGATATAATACTTTCCACTACAACCTTGTTTACTCGAAGTGGAATTGTATTGATAAATAATCCGACCATTTCTTCTAAATTTTCAATATTTGCGTTTCTTCCTGATACAGTTGTACCAAAGACAACATCCTGAGCATTATTGTACCTTTGAAGTAGCATCCCCCATAAACTATAAATTACAGTAGCAGTAGTGATATGATTCTCTATAACTAGTTCATTAATTCCACGAGTTAAACCTTGATCTATTGTGAGAGTAAAACGGTTTATCTCAGAATGCTCTTTTTCTATATCTAATGAAATCGGAAGTAAGGTTTTACTATCAAATCCAGCTAAATATTCAGTCCAATAGTTTTTTTGTTCATTTTTATTCTGTTTTTGTAGCCAGTTGATAAATTTCTTAAATGAATTTTTTGTAAGTTTTTCTAATCCAAGTCCATCTGACAACCTATTATAAGCTTGAAAAAGTTCTTTCAAAATAATTCCATTACTCCATCCATCAAACAAAATATGATGATTACTTATTATCATCATAGACTCTTCAGCACTTAGGAAGATTAATATTACTCTGAGAGGCTCAGTAGAGATATCTACTTTTTCCTTTTGAGCTTGTTCTTTAATCATCTTAAGTCTTTTTTCTTTTTCCAAATCATCTAAATTTGATAAATCATGACTTCTGATTGGTAATTGATAAGATTTTAATAAGATTTGCATAGGATTAGGGAGTTTCTCCCATACAAATACCGTTCTTAACAATTCATTTGATTCAACAACATGAGCCCATGCCGTTTTCATCGTTTCCAAATTTAATTTCCCATGAATGGTCAAGCATAACTGTTCGAAATAATGTTTACTTTCTGGATTTTTCAAAAAATGAAACAATATTCCTTCTTGCATTGGTGTTAATGCAAGTATATCTTGTACATTTTGTTTTTCAATTTTTCCTTGCCGTTTATACATACACAATCCCCTTTCACAGCAAAATCTTTATACCTAATAATTTATATATTTCCAATATTTTATATAATATAGAATACTCTCCTTCTTAGATTGATTATATTTGGAACAATTTCTTTCCATAATAATAGTTTAATTCGTCAACATTTCCAAAATTCCTTTGTTTTTTTTAGTTTCCCAGTTATGCCAAAAAAATTTTAGCGTATAACGCTGGTGATATATATAATATTTAATAAAACTGATAAATAATAAAACAAAAAGATCTCTGAGTATCCAAAGACCTTTTTGTTTTATGCCCTTTCTCACCTTTTTCTTTATCTTTTGAGATAAGACCCCCACTGAAGCCCCAATGTTCAGCTTTAGCTGAACGAGTTCACTCCAGATAATAATGCCTCTTCGCTATATCACCAGTCGTTTAAAACTCGCTGGTGTTTCTGAACCTCTTTTTACAGAAGATGCCTTAGAACACATTCATTCCAGTTTAAATGAGCTTATTCGTCGAATTAATTCTCTTGTTAGATTAACTCTATTATCTGCAGCAAAAGAAAAGCTTAAAGCCATAGATTCTGAATTCATCTTTAAAGCTCATAATGAACTCGAAATCAACGTCTAAATTTGTATTCACATTTAAGTTTCAGGATACGACGATAAGAACCTCTTCTTCTTTAGAGGGGATAGGGCTCTGCAAAGATGCAACCCGAGCACTCTAAAGACCCGAGAGTTAAATCTCTCTAATGTAGAAGGGATACTTAAAGTGGTATCCTGATTTTATTTTATTTTAACTTTTGGGTAAGTTACAAAGCGATAAATCTTGGGATTTTCAAAACCTGCTGAAGTTAAAAGCAAATTGTTCATATTAATTCACTCCAATATGTCGGAGAACGTTGTTGCATGGGAGACGTTTCAAAGACTTGGCTTAATCTTTGAAATGTGTGCTGGTCTGTTCCAGAGCCCAACCCTCGCCAGTACGAGCACGAAGACATTTCCCCAAATCATATCTAGCTCTTCTATTTCAATTGCATATATAAGGTATTCGGATAGAATTCAAGCTTTTTATAAAACCATATCGTAGATTCATTCTCTTGGGATACTGTTACCCCAATCACTTTACAATTCTTTTCTTTCATCCATTCTATATGTTTAATTACAAGTTTCTTCCAAATTCCATTCCCTCTATTAGTCTCATCAACATGCAGTGATTCAAGCTCTCCCTTCCCATCAATTATCGTTGATATACAATATCCAATATACTCATCATTGCTTATGGCGACAGTTATTTTCATTGTCTCCTCATTAAACACACCGAAAGCTTTGATTCTCTGATCAAAACTAATAAAACGGTATGATTCCTTGAAGTATTCTGAACTATTCTCATGATACTGTCTATTTTTTTCCCAAAGGCTCTTGATGACTGCAATTTCATCATAAGAAATATCAAAGATCTCATTCACGATTATCTATCTCTTCATAATTTTTTTCTACGCACACAGACGGAAGCCAGCGCGTAAATTTATTCATATATAGTTTAGCATTGCTGCACATATAAGGCATAAACGAAGTTCCTGGGACGTAGTGGAGGGAATTTGGGCGAAGCGATAGCATCCTCGTTTATGCCATGTTAAGTGTAGTTGGACGGTCTTTAAAGTTCTAAAATTTTCGTTTCATCTGATTTCTGTAATCTTTTCTTTTTGGATGGAAGATAATAATTTGTCGAATATGATTCTTCAATTTTTTGATTTCCTGATTTGCTAAAACGTAAATTAATTTTCTTCCCTTTCCCCCACTTTTTATATACCTTTAATGATGGGTTCAAT
Source organism: Halanaerobiales bacterium (assembly GCA_023128035.1). The sequence continues at coordinate 29,578 of JAGMES010000043.1, forward strand.
TTGCTATCCTTAGCAAACTTCTTTAATTCCTTCATAATCACTGTTAATTTTGATAAATTTCCTTCACAGACTCTTTCTAAATATGGAATCCTTCCATGACGCCAATCCTCATAATTCTTCTGAGAAAGTCTATTCATCTTGATTAATAAGTCAACTGCACTCACATATCCATTTTCAGATACTAACGCTCCAGCTGTTTCTCTTACTTTCTTCTTTAATTGCTCTCTATTCACATTTATTCATCTCCAGTTATCTCAGGTGATATATCATATGTATGTTATCCTTCTCTTTGAATCCCAATTTTTTATAGTAACCCAAAGCTTGTCTATTCGTTGGAGTCACTTCCAGACTAAATGCTGATACTTTATTACAATATACATTGAATATATAGTCAAAAAATTTTGTAGCAATTCCTTGATTCCTACTAGTTGGACTTACAAATAATTCATCAATATTTAAGATATCTCCACCATATTCATTACTCCAATAAAAAATCAAAATTGCATAACCTACTATTTGTGCATTTTCTTCAAATACAATAATCTTGCCTTTTTCAGGATGTGAAGACAATTCATTAATTGTTTTGTCAACCTTCTCCTGAGTAATAACTTCACCTTCTGGATCTTCATGATATAAAGCAAAAATCATATCGATTATTTCCGAATAATCTCCCGATTTATAGTTTCTAAAAATTATCATACTGTCTCTTCCTCTGAAACGATACTAAGATATTTTCTTACCAATTCTTGTGCTTTTGCAACACCTTCTTCAGTTATATATACTGATTTTGATCGATTACTTCCTTTAATATATCCTTCTTCGCTCAATTCATCTAAAATTTCATACGGGTAACCTTTCCAACTTCTCTGTAATTCACCCAAGAATCTATCTTTTTCATTCCATGATGTTAGATACAATAAAAGTAAAGATAATTCCTTGATTTTTTCTTCCATAAAAAGTACATCTCCTTTTTTTTGAAAGCCTTATAGAGTCTGTTTCCCTTACTCAAATTCAAACTTAACCTTTAGATTCTCGTCAAGAATCAGTCGTGCCTGATACTTCTTCCCCGTCTTTTTAGACTTAAAACCTTTAAGTATCGCAGTTCTTCTCTTTTTCAGGAGAGTATTCACTTGGTTAGGGGTCAGCGTCTTACCACCAATCACCTTAAAAATGCTGAAATCACATTTCTTTTGCGGATGATTCCAGTTTGGGCAACTAAAAGATCTCTTTGTTTCAATGAGTGGGGC
>JAGMES010000044.1 GCA_023128035.1 Halanaerobiales bacterium
TTTTCAACACTTCAAGCCAATTTGGAACAACTTTTATGTGTATTTTTAAATTAAAAGAAAAAATTAAAACAGTAAAAAACTTAATGGGATTTAGTACGAATTTGTTGATTCGACTGAATAGTTACCAACAAAGATATATTTTAGCCCATGAATACTATCATTTTTTGGATGTAAAGGGTGAAGATAAATATTTTGATGGTATTTTTATTGATGATGCAAATGATAACTTGAATGAACGAAAGGCAGATTATTTTGCAACTTTACTTTTATTAGATGAAAATCAGGTGCGTCATAGATTTGAGAATTTAAAAAAGCTAGAATATAGTTTTGAAGAAATAGTATGTAAATTAATGAATGTGTTTAAAGTCCCATATAAAATGATGTCCATTCGTTTGTTAGAGATAGGATTAATTAAAGATTCTGATTTAATAAGTAATAGAATGTTAGACTATAATAAAACAGAAAAATTATTTGATGAATTAGGACTAGATAAATTTATTTTAGTTAGAACTACAACTATTAAATTTGGAAATATTAAAATATATTTGAAATTAGCCGAAAAAGAAATGCTAGAAGAAGATTATAATAATGCTCTTAAATATTATGAGAATATATCAAACAGATTAAATAATACTAATACAGATTTATTTATTCATGAGTTTGAAAAAACAATTAAAAAGTTTTCCGACGATTTCAATCCAGACCAGCAAGAAAAAATAGAAAAAATACGAGAATGTTTAGAAGACTTAAAAAGGGGGAATTCATAGTGTTATCAAATTTGGATTCCTCCGAAACGAATGATTGGAATGAAAGAGAAGTTGATGAATTAATTGATATATGTGCTTTTTATGATGTTGGAAAAAGATATACTCACTATTATATGGTACAAGATGGTGAACGAAGTGACCAAAAAATGAGGCAAAAACTTGAACCTAGTTTTTTTGTCAAGGAAAATATTAATAAGAACATTATTATTCAATATTAATGCAGGGACAGGTTTAAGTGCCTGATTGATTTTCTACTCATTTTTATTACATCAGATTATTAATCCTATAAATTTTAGTGGTTTCATGAGAAAATTTATAGGATTAAATAAAATGACGTTTAAAAAAAAACCACGTAGAAGGCGGTTTATAAAACTCGAAATCAAGTAAGCAATTATGTATGGTTCGTGGGTCAAGGCTTACGATTGTGAGGTTAATGGCCTTATTGGTACGTTTGGCAACAATGCAGATACGATAGCTTCAACTTACGGTTTTAGCATTACAAGAACTAAATAGTTGTTTGGTTTTTTAAGATTGGGCATAATTTTATTGATATGCTAAAATTCTAGACTACTATCGGAGTAGTATGGGACTGGATTCTCTAGGGATTTCAAAAACAAACACCTGATATGGTCTTTAGAGATTGCTTTTTAAAAAAGATAGTTGACAAATTTAAGAAACTAGAGTATTATATCAATTTTGCTGGCTTTGATTGAACCGAAGTAGCTATATTTAATGGAGTCAGTTCCTTATGGGAAGTGACGGTTTTTATATTTACTTAAACGATATTCGACTCGAAATCTAGTAGATGCCCAAAAGTGTCTCGCGGATTCGAATCCCTCTCAGCGATAATATATGATTGATAAGGACTTCTGGGATTATAGTCAGAAGTCCTTTTTTGATTCTTGGGAGAGTAAATACAAATTGTCGCCGAAATGTCGTTATAATAGTTAAAACGGTTAAAATCAAAGTTGTGGGCTTCTTTAAGTTTTCTTATCTTAAAGAAAGTCATGAAATAGAGGTTAGAGAATCTTTTGTAGAGCTGCCAAGTATTTAAACTTATGTTCCTATTTGAATTGATAAATTGGGTTATAAGATGTCTAGCAAGAAATTAGTTAATATGGATGAAAAAACTTATAATAAGTGTCAGAAGACAGCAGGAATAATTTGTTGAGTATAGAAGAGATAATTAAAGAACCAGAGTCCTAGATCTACTATTTTACTTGAGAAGGTGAAATCAAATAATAAGGTGCATTAATTACTTTAATATCATATATTATTTATAGAGAGATCATGTACTTTGGGACTAATAAATACTCAAAAACGAGGGATACTAGATGTGTTCTCAAGAATTGATAGGATATCACGGTACTTTTGTTGATTGTGTTAAGAATATACTAGATAATGGGTTCATATTTCATCAAAGAAAAGATCATTGGTTAGGGCAAGGTATATATTTTTATAAGGATGATTTAAATCAAGCTAAAGTATGGGCAACTGTTAAGTCTAGAAATAATCTACATTATAGGGATAAAGAAGTTGCGGTGATTAAAGTAATTTTAAAAGTAAAAAAAGACAAATTGCTTAATTTAAACTTACGAGAAGACGTTAAAAAAATTCTAAATTTTGCGCTACAACTTAACTGTGATTTTGATCCAGATAATGTAGATGCCAATAGAGCATTCGTAATTGATTCTATATGTGAAGAAGAGGATTTTGAGGTTGTTATCATGTCTTTTACACATGAAAATCAAACGATACGAGATATACAACAACAATTGGGAGCAGCTTTAGGTTTTCATTTTACTGAGCAACAAATTTGTGTTAAAAACGACATTTGTATAGTGAGCAAGGAATGTGTATATCCGAGAAATGATGTTAAAATAGATTATAAGCAAAGAAAAAAATGGGGGTGAATGATATGAATAAGAATATATTGGACTTAGCTGAGTTTTACGGAATTAAAGTTAATGATGATAAGGGCTGCAGAATTATCAAGGATGGAATTTTACGACCTGCAACTAGTAAAGATATGGAATCTATTTTAGGGTTATCTTTAGATTATTTCTCTGACGAGATTTATGCAAATTGGATTTCTGAAAATGTAAAAACTAATTTTTCCGTTGAAAGGAAAAATTGGTTTATGGATAATACTCATCTTACGGATTTTAAGGAAATACCTGAAGAGCTAAAAGGAGCTGCTTAAGATGAATGCTATTTTAGAATTTAAAGGTTTTACTGTGGAGAAATTGTTATATCAAAGAAACGCATATTTTTGGAGGAGAGTAAACGTCTCTGAAGAAATTACTAATATTGATCTTAATCCGAGATTTAATTTTAAAGTATGTCTAAATCCAGATAATTATTTAGAAGCAAATATAGTTATAGGAGTAGTAATTGGAAATATTAGCAAAGAGGAAAACTCTCCTTTCGAAGTAAATGCAATAATCAATGGTTTTTTTAAACTTTTGGAGAAAACCGAAAAAGATATTGCAAAAAACTTCTTTGCGACTAATGCAATAGCAGTTTTGTTTCCGTATTTACGTTCCTTGGTAATTGATATTACTAGTAAGGGAGACCATCAACCACTAATATTACCAACTTTAAATATAATAGAGACAGTAAAGGAATATGAAAAAGAAAACGAGTTGTTTTTTGAAAATGTTTGGCTTAATGAGGAAATTGTTTAGTTAAATAAAGATAATAAATGTGCCCAAATACTGTTAAGGATTGATTAAAAGCTTGAAAGCAAATCAGTTAACCAAAGACTTATGTTAAAAAATTAAAGTTTTATTAGCTTTTGTAATTATGTTTTTATTAAAATTAAATAACGACCGCTGTTTTGCCGATGAGGCGAACGTTTAAAAGATAATTAGCGACAGTCGCTTAAATAGTTGAAAACAATAGAAATTAAATCAAATTAGTAAGTGTGCAATTCATGAAAATTTAATTTTATTTATAAAATGACGATAAACCTTGACAATTAGCTAAAACTATCCAAAACACGCTTCACAAAACTCGAAATTGAGTAGGCAATTATGTACGGTTTCTGAGTTCAAGGGCTAATCGTGCATCAAATACAGGTTTTACTTATTTTAGAGTTTGATACGGTGAACCGTATCATTAGTAATGGGTAATTTTTTGATATAGACATAGAAGAAGAATCCTCTGAGTCAGAGGATTCTTCTTCATTTTCAAATAGAAAGTATTATTTTCATCAGTCTATGCTATTTATCAAGTGATGAACAAAAAAAGGCTACAAGCTGATGTTGCAGAAGTAAAAAAGTATGCGATAGGAGAATTACTAGTTAACAATTTTAAATAAGAATCACCAACTTAGAAATTGAGTAGATGCGAAAAACCGTCTTACGGGTTCGAAGTGGACTCTTTTAAATAGTATCTAGATTATAAATTTAGATACTATTTTTTTTATAAATTTTTTTAAAAAGATAGTTGACAAATTTAAGAAACTAGAGTATTATATCAATATAAGATATATCATATATCGATATATCTAAAGCAAATATATTCATTTTAGATATATTTAACGTCTGGGAGGTGTACAAATGGCGAGAAAAAAATCATTTGCAGAAGCTCAGCTAACAGACTCGGCTTATTATATTTTGCTGGCTTTGATTGAACCGATGCATGGATATGGAATTATGCAGTATATTGAGGAGTTAACAAATAAGGAGGTACTCATAGGCCCTGCAACCTTATATACAACTTTAAAAAAAATGCAGAGTGCTGAATTAGTTGTATTAGGTGAAGATGATACCGATAGACGAAAAACGTATACTATTACGGAAAAAGGTAAGGAAGTTATTGTCAAAGAAATTGGTAGACGAATAAGAATGGCTGAACATGGAAAAAACGCACTAAGTAAGTTAAAAGGGGGAAACTAATATGGGAAAAGGTAAACAAAAAAAGTTTAAATTTTCTATGGGATTGGCTTTTAATGAAGATAAAGAAATGAAAATGTTAAGTAAAATGGCTAAGGCAGGTTGGATTTTTTCTTCTTGGTCAAAATTGGGATATAACTTTAAAAAGGGAGATCCACAAGATTTAATCTATTGTACGGACACTTACAATCTAAAGGAAGGTGAAAGTGAACAGTATTTTAACCTTTTTACGGATGCAGGCTGGACACATGTATGTTCAGTGGGAAGTTCTATTCACTTTTTTTCTGCACAGCCTAACACAAAATCTATATATACTGATAAAGTAACATTAGCTGAAAAATATGAAAATAGTAAAAAAGATGTACATAAGGCTGCAATAGTATTAAGTATAATATTAGTAACTTCTTTTTTGATAAATATCCTCTTGAATAGATTCTGGAATAATGAAGTTGTAGATTTTTTAGTTACATTAATCACAGGTTTATCTTTTGGATGTTTAGTAGCTATGATAATGACTAGTATTGCATTAAATTCGCGGATAAAGAATCTTTAGTGCTTTATTTGATCAATTAAAGTATACTAATAATTTGCCTACATAACTATAAAAAATCCCTGGTTAAGTTCTGAATCTTCCGATCAGACTAACCAGGGTTGTTTTGTTTAAAATGTAAAGCTAATATGTAATAAATCAGGTAATCCAATTCCAATAATTAAATTTTCATCTATTCTATAATCATAGCCAACCCCAACATAAGGCATTAAAAGGGTTACTGTACCATATTCAAAATAACCAGCGCCTCCATTACCTGGTAAACCCTTACCAAAGTAGTTTCTTTTTGTGTACCCTATACACCAATTAATTCCTGATATAGAGGTAGTGTATTTTTTTTCACCAAAATACTTAGTTTGAGCTGAACCAATAATAGGAGAAGTTACTCCAATTGAAAAAACAGCTTCATTTCTGAAATCGGTCATGGTGTTATTCATGTTAACGTTTACTGTGACACCATTAGTACTGTTATTTTCCTCTGCTAGAGCATAACCACTCATTAAAAAAATTAAAACTAAAACAAAAGCAGTGATTTTAAATTTGTTCATTATTTTCCTCCTAAATATCTTTTTAATAATATATTCTATTTTACATCATCACTCTCCTTTTATAAAATTAATTTAAATAAAAAAAATTCATAAGCTGATAGATCAATTAGAGAATGATAAATCGAATACGAAAGAAATACAAGAGGTTTTGATGAAGAATCACCTTGCATATGAAATAACATCAACTATAAAAAACAACAAAAGTATAGATATTTACATATACACAAATGGTGTGGTAGCCAATTTAAAGTTCGAAGGTAAAGAAACTAACTACGCTAAATATATAGATATAGCTAAAAAGATGATAAATTCCTTTAGAATTTCGAATATCAGTTATAAAGCTATTTCCGATATAATCGAAAAGGAATGGAATAAATATGTTTTAAACGACCTTGAATTTTATTATCCTAATGATAGTTTGATATATGACGAAATAGAGGAATGGGCAGAAAAAAGAATTGAAGCTTTCAATTATATCCTTGATAATCTAAAAACAAAATGGAATCATGGTCCGATTAAAATATATGTATTTAATGATCATGAACACGGGAGAAAATATGGGGTAATGGCAGGTATTGCTTCCGTATCTGTACGTAAAATTTTTACAACATACAAACAATCTCCTGGGCATGAATTAACTCATATTATTTCATGTAATATGAATAATTTAGAATTTATTAAGTCACTTTTGATCATTGAAGGGTTGGCAAGTTATTTAAATATGGATGAGAGAGATAAACATATGTTGGCAGCAGGGTATTTACGACGGAGCAAATTTGAAGTTAAGTTATTGGGGGAAAACTTTATAAAAACCAAACATGCCTATGACTATGGAGGATCATTTGTTAAATATTTGATTGGAGAGTATGGAATTGATTTTTTTAAAGATTTTTTTAGCCAGAATAAATTCAGCGAAAGGGAAAGCTTTAAATATTATTATGGGAAATCAGGAGAGGAATTGATCAATGAATGGAAGGAAGATCTAAAGGACTATAACCCAGAGTAGACTTCTACGAGTATATCACGGACTTCTGGAATTTGACCAGAAGTCTTTTTACGTGTGTATTTTATTCGTTAATGAAAATTGAATAGGCGGTATGTATGTACGTTTGTGTGCATACATAAGTAGCAAGGAAATCTGGAATTTCGTTAAAAGTGTGTTTAAGGTTTAAGAAGATATATTTAAATAATCGACGAATTGCCGTTATAATAAATTAAAAAAAGTATTTGAATGACCTGTTTAAAAGTGAAGAAAATGATTTAAAAAAGAAAAAACACCTCAAAAAGGTGTTATAGTAAGCCTAGAACGATGTTAGTTCTACTTCTTTCATAACTAAATCTACTAGTTGATCAACGCTGCAATGGGCTATAAATGTAGGTGCTTCAATAATCTTTTTATTTAAAGAAGAATTTATAACTATTTCATGAGCTTTTGCAGGTCCAATGTTTTGTCTTTTAGCTATTTTTTCTTTTACAGTATTTAATATAAAGTTTTTTTGATGGGTTTTTAGTATCATTTATAGCACCTCCTCTTTAATTAAAGTAAGCATTTCAATTGATCGTTTTGTTTTTAGTACAAGTTGATCATAATAAAAAAAGTTACAATTTTCTGGGATGATTTCTCTTTTGAAATCGTTAAAATTTTTCGAACCATTTTTAATTTCTTCAAGTAACTTAAACATAAAACCATCAGCTAAATGTCCGTAAATATAATCAAACTCTGCTAATTGGTCTGTGGTTTCAACTCTATTTTTGTATATTAATTTTGCCCATTCTTCATTAGGAAGGTCAAAGAAATTACCTTTTAGTTCTTTAATTATATCAAAATTAACCTTGTAAGTCAATAATAATGGTTTATGTCTAGAAGTAGATTTACCTTGAGCCCATTCAATTGCTTGATTTTTATTTGATGTTGTATAAAAACCTTGACCAAAATCTAAATCTTTTCTACTAACGTTGATTCTAATAGTTTTCAAACTTTTTTGGAATTCTGTAGTTGAACCATGATAGATTATTTTAGGAAAATTAGTTAACTTCTTTATTTTTGGTTTGTCAATCACTTTTGATTCCTCCCACAGACTAACGTATGCTTGTCACATTATATCATAATTTAAAACATTGTGGAAGGGTTTTCTTATTTATATTATATGTTACTAACTTAAAAATGTTGACTAGATAAACTATAAAGCATCGTTAGGGACAATTATTTAAAACTATTTGAGAAAAAGTTAACAAACCTAGAAATCGAATAGGCTGTTATGTATGGTTTGTGGGTTTAGTGTATGAGTACCAAGGATTTCTGGAATTTGACCAGAAGTCTTTTTGCTTGTTTATTTTATTCGTTAAAAATTTAACGATAAACATTAAAAAACTATTGACAAACATAAATTATAGAGTTATAATGTAATTGAGATAACGGAAGGGAGTGACCGTAATGAAAAAATTAAATCAGGTGAAATTAAAACGAATGGCTCATGTTTTACAATTTGTGATGCAAGTTAGTTTTTGGGTGTGTATAGTAGGGACAGTGGTCAGTGTCATTACAGCATTGATTATCTCTTTTATCCCTCAACAGAAGTTTATTGGGTGGGGTCAATTCAATTTAACAATTGATAATTTTATAACCTACGAAGTAAATACTCAAACTCTATCAAATGTATCTGCAAAGCCAATTTTGTTGACTATTCTACTGATGACGACAATTTTATTTTTTGGAATTGCTATTCTGCTTCGCCAACTTCGAGATTTATTAAAAACAGTGGCCCAAGATAATCCGTTTGCCGAAGAAAATGCGAAGAGGATAACTGTGATAGGAGTTATTTTTTTGGTTGGTTCAGTAGTTTATAAAGCTACTGCAGTCATAGTGGCTATGACAATTATCAATACATATAATCTATATAATGTTAATGTTAATTTTAAGCCAGATGGTTTTATGTTATTTACGGGTTTTATAGTGTTGATTCTCGCAGGAATATTTCAATATGGTAGTTTCCTTCAACAAGAGTATGATTCAACTATATAAGAGGGAGTGCATTTGAAATGGCTATTGTTATAAGATTGGATAGGGTATTGGTTGAGAAGAAGATGCAACTTAATGAACTTGCAGATCGTGTAGGAATATCGAATGTGAATTTATCGAACCTTAAAACTGGTAAAGTGAAAGCAATTCGTTTTTCCACGTTAAACGCTATATGTAGAGTGTTAGATTGTCAACCTGGTGAGATTTTGGAGTATGCGCCAGAAGAGGATTGATAAAATAAATTAAATTAATTGAATCGAGTGGTGTTTGTTAAAATATAACCAAAGAAGTGGTTTGTTTTTATCAGACACCATTTTTGCGTTTAGCAAATGGGGGTGAAATAAGTGGAAAATTTCAATTATGATCTAATTGTGATTGGGGCTGGTGGTGCAGGAATAACAGCATCATTAACTTCTATAGGGATGGGAAAAAAGGTAGCTTTGATCGAAAGAAATAAAATTGGTGGAGAATGCACATGGTCTGGATGTGTTTCAAGCAAAGCACTAATTAAAGCAGCACATGTTGTGAATGAAGTAAGGAATATAAGTAAATATGGCTTAGAAATTATGGGTGAATATAAGGTTGATACTGGCCCCTATAGATTTAGTCATATAGCTGAATATCAAGGTGTTAGGGGAGAGAGCAGGAGAGTTAATTCATGAATTGCAAGTTATGAAAACATTAAAAATACCACTTCGAAAAGCAGTGCAGATCATTCATGCTTACCCAATCTATTCAGATATTATCAGACAAACCGGGAAAAGAGCTTATATAGATAATATAGAGAAGAACAAGATGATAAAACTGATGCGGAGAGTTATATTAAAATGATGTCGTCTGGGAGTGTTGCTCTGGTGATGCAGAAGACAAGACTTTGTTTAAATCGTTAAGGCAGGTCTTAACAAGTCATAAGGAACGGGTTGAGAATTTTGATCGTCAAGTTCAAATTCTATCTGAGCTTTACGTAAAGATGTTTTTTCCAGGGCAATATCCTAGGAAACCCAATAGTATTTACGGAGGGCAACCACTTGCTATATCTATAGAACCTACCATAACATTGAATGTGTATCCAGATCATCCACATTTAAATAGCCACGGTGAACCTATAATGTGTATTTTTACTATTTAAACCACATTAATTTTCCTTAAGACAATATTGCAAACAATTAAATTGGCTGATATAATTAGTCGTAATAAAAGGGTGTTGTTTCAATAAGTATTGAATTAACAAACTGATCTAAGAAGGTTTAGTATTAAGGGTAACGAGGTACGGTATAATTAAAATATTTAAGAAGACGGTTATTAATTTGTGTATGCTAGAGACTTAGCGGAAGTTCTTGATTATTCGAAATGGGCAAATTTAATTGAAGTAATAAGCAAAGCTAAGGATGTGAAGAAAAAAATGAAAGCTACTCTGAAAGATGATATCTTTAAAGCAGTAGAAAAACAAATAAACGAATGTTGTAAGTTGTTAGATAAATATAAAAATGATACCGGATTAGAGAGCTTTGAGGAAATTAATTATAAATTGAAATTTATAATTTCTCCAAGGATTAATGATTTAAGTCTTGCAGAAATTAATGCAGTTGAAAGGTGTTTAATTGAAATCAAAAATGGATTAACTAGACAGAAATATGCTGATTTCGTTCGGTGCGCCACTTGGTTAATTTCTAAACTTGATTTTCAAATAAAGGCTAAGGTGCAAGATGGTGAAAGAAGAGTTAACAAGAAAAAGTATTTAGTTCAACAGAAGGTTGGGCACAGATAATTTGTTAGTAAAAGAGCAACTTTATGTTGTTCTTTTACACGTTTATACATAAAAAGTAAACTTGTAATAACATCGGGCGGTGGATATATAAAAAATGCTTGATTAAAAAGTTATGGGAAAAAGAATTGCTCATAGAAGAGATAGGAAAACCTCAGATATTACTCTGAGGTTTCTAGCTTTGAGGGTTCTTCTTCTATTCATTTGAATTCACAATTTTACTATATGAATTAACAGTGAGTACATAATACACCAGATAAATCAATGTATAAGATCCAATTGTACTAGCAACAGGAATAATTAGATTTGAATTCATTATTTTCGATAAAGCAGTTAAAGCTACTGAACTGTGTAAAATGCCAAGGAGTAATGGCAGAGCAAAAACAAATAGAATTTGTCTGGCGATAGAAGTTCTTATTTCTTTATTATTAACACCTATATTTTTTAAAATTTTATACCTTTCTTTTTCAGTGTTTGCTTCTGTTAACTGTTTGAAGTATATGATACTACCTGTAGCAACCAAAAATACAAGACCGAGGAAGGATCCAATAAATATAAATAATCCTCTCATATCATAAGCATTTCTATAGTTAGTGTAATACGGTATTAGTTCAGCATCTTCTGGTACAACTTTTTCTAACTCTTCTGTCGAAGATTCACTATTCTTTTGATTCGCTATACTGTATCCTTTAACACTTCGAATGGTACCGTATTGGTATAAGCGTTTAAATACATCATCCTGAACGACTAGTATATAGTCAGGGAGAAAACTATTGGTAAATCTAAATACTTTATGATCTACAACTTGAAAAGATTCTTGTCCATTATTATAAATGACCTCTGCCGTCATCTTTGTATAGTCTTCATTTAATATAGAAGTAATAAGTTGATCGATTACGATTACTTCATTGGGATTATTCAGAACAATTTCTTCCTTGATTTTGAGCATATTGAGAATTTCATTTATCTTACTTTCCCCGATTATATAGTACCTATTTTTAGAATCAGAAGAAGGAGAATTAGGATTAACGAACTTTCCCTGAAACCTTAATAAATCGTATTCTATTGAGTGTAATAATTTATTTTTTGGATATTTTGCAATTATCTCTTTTACTTTTTTATCTATATTTTTTGTTAAATCATATGATAAACTGTAAGTTGTTCCGATTGCAGTTAAGGTAGTTGCACTCAAAATTGCAATTAAAGCTAGGGTTCTAGCATGACCTTTGATCCGATATAATAGCTGAGATGTTCCAATCATGTTAATTCCTTTATAATATCTCTTCTTATTTTTCTTGGCTAATTTTATAATAAATATGGTTGAAGCATGAAAGAAACCAAAAGATCCAATAATAGATAGGAGTATAGTCGATAAAGTATATATAAGGATATCTATCTTAAACACAAGGGTTAAAGCAATATAATAAGCCAACCCAATGAGTAAAATAGAGATGATCGCTATGCTTGCTGAAGTTTTTGGTTCTTTATCACTGACTTTTCCTGCTTTAAAGAGTTCTATTAGTTTAAATCGGTAAATTAGAGTGTATCCATGAATTGATGTGATTAAGAACAATATTGCAAATACAATAATGGTGTGAACAATCGCTTTAGGGATGATAACAAATTTGATATATACTGAATATCCCATAAGCTTAACCAGAATCATTATAAATAATTTTGAAAGAATGCTTCCTGCTAATACTCCTGCTGCAAGAGCTAATATTCCCATGATTATATTTTCATAAAATAATAATCTTCCAATCTGTTGTTTTTTAATTCCAAACATTGAATAGAGAGCAACTTCTTTTTTTCTCTTTCTGGTGAAGAAAGAATTCGAATACCATATAAATATTGCAGAGAAAGTAGCAACAATTATAGAAGTCACTAAAAATATTGGCCCTATAAAAGAAGTAAACTTTGATAGGCTTAAAACCTGTTGATTATATTGTAGAGAAGTAAAAGTATAAAATATCATTATGCTAAATACCATAGACATAAAATAAATAAAGTAAGTGGAGAAGTTTCTTTTTATATTTTTAAACGCTATATTGAATAATACCATTGTTTCACCTCCGAAAATTGGACGAATTAAAAACTGTATCATTGAGAACCATATATTGTGGTTCTATTCATTTGAATTCACAATTTTACTATATGAACTTACTGTTAGTACATAGTATATCAGATAAATTAAAGTGTAGGCTCCAATCGTGTAAGTAACAGGTACAATCAGGTTTGCATTTATCATCTTTGATAAAGCGATTAATCCTACTATGCTATGTATAATCCCTAGTATCAGTGGCAAAGCAAAAACAAAGAGGATTTGTCTAGCGATAGAACTTCCTATTTCTTTTTTGCTGACACCGATATTTGTTAGGATTTTATATCTTGCTTTTTCAGCATTTGCTTCAGTTAATTGTTTAAAGTAGATGATACTACCTGTAGCAACCAAGAAAACTAAACCAAGAAAAGAGCCAATAAATAAGCTAATCCCTTTTGATTCGAAAGTTGTTCGATAAGAAGTATAGTACGACTTTAAATCAGCATCTTTTGGCACAATTTGTTCTATTTCTTTGGTTAACTGTTCACTTTTCTTTTTGTTTGAAATCTCATATACATTAAATCTTCTCACTTCAGCATCTTTTAATAATCGTTTATATATATCATCATGAACTACCATTGTTAAACCAGGAAGGTAGTGGTTCAAAAAATTGTATTTTTTGAGGTCAGTAACTTTAAAAAATTCTTTTTTGTTATTGTAATTTATTTTAGCAGTCATACCTACATAACTTTTTTCAAACCTTTCTCTAAAATATTGATTGAATATGACTACTTCGTTCGAATGGTTAATTTTAATTAAATTTTCAATTCCCAAATGGTTAAGTACTTCGTTTATTTTATTTTGAGATATTAAATAAAATCGGTTTCCCGGAACATAGGGGGCTGTTTCAGTATCGATTAATGCTCCTTGAAAGTGTAAAAGATCAATTTCTACTGATTTTATAATCTCATGAGTAGGATATTTTTTTATTACGTTTTCTACTTTTTGATTTAGACTTTTGTCAGAGCTGATATATTCATAGGAGTAAAGATGTTGATTATCGACATTTTTAGCCAAATCATATGCTAAACTAAAAGTTACTCCCATTGCAGTTAATGTTGTTGCACTTAATATAGAAATCAACGCTAGAGTTCTGGCATGCCCTTTTATTCTATATAAAAGTTGAGAGGTACCAATCATGTTGACACCTTTGTAGTATCTTTTTTTATTTTTTTTAGCTAATTTTATTAAAAATAATGTTGAGGCACTAAAGAATCCAAAGGAGCCGATAATAACCAGAGAAACAGTAGATAAAGCATAGAGTATAAAGTTTGGAATAAACTTAAAATTTAATGCGATATAATAAGCAGTTCCAATGAGAATAATGGAGCCTATGGCTATAATAATGGAAGTCTTAGGTTCTTTATCGCCAGCCTTTTCTGCTTTAAAGAGTTCTATTGGCTTAAAGCGGTAAATTAGAGTAAATCCATGGATGGATGTGAGTAGGAATAATACTGCAAAGATAATGACTGTATTCAAAATCGCTTCTGGAATAATAAAATATTGGACATAGGTTGTATAATCCATAAGTCTAAATAAGATCATTACAAATAGTTTTGACAGCAAACTTCCAGCTAATATCCCTGTAGTGAGGGCCAGTATTCCCATGAGAATATTCTCATAAAATAGCATTCTTCCAATTTGTCTTCTTTTTATCCCAAACATAGAGTAAAGAGCAATTTCCTTTTTTCTCTTTCTAGTAAAGAAAGAATTTGAGTACCAGATAAATATTCCAGAGAATATCGCAATAACAATAGATGAGCCAGCGAATATGCTACTCATTTTTGCAGAAGTTTTAGATATACCTAAAACTTGTTGATTATATTTTTAAAAGCAATACTAAATAAGGTCATTGTTATCACCCCCAAGAGTTGCTAACACATCCATGATTTTTTGGAAGAATTCTTTGCGTGATCCTCCTTTAACAAGCTCAGTGAATAAATCTCCATCTTTTATAAATAATATTCGTTTACAATAACTTGCTGCGAAAGCGTCGTGAGTTACCATCATGATAGTCGCATTATGATTTTCATTTAAATCACATAAACAATGTAAAAGTTCTCTTGAAGATTTTGAATCTAAATTACCGGTAGGCTCATCAGCTAACACTAAGTTAGGTTTGTTGATGACAGCTCTTGCTGCAGCTGCTCTCTGTTTTTGACCACCTGAAATTTTATAAGGGTACTTATCCAAAATTTCAGTTATTCCTAGAGTGTTAGCAATTTCAGCTGCTCTTTTTTCAATCTCTTTATGATTGACCTTTGAGAGGGCTAATGGAAGTATGATATTTTCTTTTATCGTCAAAGTATCAAGAAGATTATAATCTTGAAATATAAATCCTAGTTTATTTCTTCTAAAAGTAGATAGTTTATGTTCCTTCATTTTGGCTATATCGTCTCCATCTACAGTGATAGTTCCAGTTGTAGGTTTGTCGATGGTTGATATAATATTTAAAAGAGTAGTCTTTCCAGCCCCTGAAGGACCCATTATCCCAATAAATTCTCCTTCTTTGATTTCCATATTAATATCGTGAAGGGCAGTAAAAGTATTTCCTTTTGATCCATATATTTTCTTTACATTTTTAGCGACTAAAACATTTTTCATTGAAGATTCCTCCCTGTGATTTTAAGTTTTATCTTTTGAGTTAAGACCCCCACTTCTATAAGTGGTGGGAATTGTTTTTAATCTTCAGTGGGGGTAGAATCCCCTACTGAAGCCCCGATGTTCAGCTTTAGCTGGACGAGTTCACTTATAGTTCCTAATCTTATTTTAAAGTAATTTTAGAGTTTATACAATTTTTTTACCTTACAGATTCCTATTGAAAACTTACATTTTTGTCACATGAAATAATTTAAGGTTACAACTTTCGCAGTTTGGTGTAATGCCGCGTTTTAAAACAGAGTCATAATCAGTAGAATTTGAACATAAATTAATTAATATAATATTTTACTGATGGAAGGATTGAAAAATTATGTACAAGCTGATCATTATGCTTCTTCTTTTGATAGTTTTAATAAGTCCAGCGATAGAAAGTGGAACTATATCAGATTTAAATCTAGTATATTCTGGAGAGGTAAAGTTGGGATTAACATGTGAAAAAGGTGTTACAAATTTTCTTCCAAGTTATCTTTTGTATTTACAGGGTGAACCTTATCCTGGATTTTACTTAATGACTTATGCTAGATCAGGAGGAGATTTGATTGATCAGATATTTATAGATTATACCAAAAATAATCTTGAGATTCAGCTGGGAGACAATTTATTCCATAATATTGGTGGAAAATTTTTATCATTTGATCAGAATCAAAGAGGAGGTTTAATTAGTTATTCGTGTTTTAACCAGAGTTTAAAAGTAGAGGCTATGGGGGCTTTGGTGAAAGGATTAAATCAAATAGAGGAGCTAGAGGGTCAAGGAAATGCTGGTCCTTATTTTTTGCATAATGGTCCTATTATTCCTGGAAGTGAGATTTTGAAAAAGAATGGTATTATATTAACTGAAGATGATTATGAGATCAACTATCAAACTCGTATGATAAACTTTTTAGAACCTGTTGAAAAAGATGAAATGATTGAAATCAGTTATACTTATCAACCTGGAGGGGGTAATTATGAGAGGGTTTTGAGTGGACTAACCTTATCTGGAGATTGGTGTGGTTTTAATGGAAATGTGAATTGGATTAAAGTAGAAGATTATCCCAGAGAAGGAGGTTTTATTTTTTTACCACCTAGATTATTAGAGATAGGTGTTTTCAAAGGAGATTGGCAAAAATTTAAATGGCTGAAATTAGAAAATGAGTTAGCCTGGTCAGAGGTTTCAGGAGACTTAAAATATAGTGATTGGGCATATGATGGAGTCTTTAGATTAGGAGAAAGTCAATCTTATCTAGAGGGTAGATATACTTACTGTGGATCTGAGTTTAGGAGTTCGCTTGATCAGGTAGAATCAACTCCCTTAGTAGAATATTTTTTGGAAGGACGATGGCAGGTTAACCCATACTTTTATTTTATAAGTATGGCTGAGTATAATCATGATAATCCTGAGATGAATCCAGAGTTGATTACCACCTATGAGAGTTACAGATTTATTAAGGGATATTGGCAGTGTACTCCGACTTCATATATTCAACTTGTCTTTCAAGAAAAGGATACAGGAGATGATTTGATTTATTTACCTTTGGGCCAGACAAATAATATAGTTTCACTTTTCTATCATTATCAAGGGCCATGGTCATTAAATCTAGGAATTGATGGGGGAGATAAGATATGGAAAAGTCAGAGTTCTTCTGTATTGAATTATCAATATATGAAGCTAAACTCAATGGTCAAATGGAAAAATAGCAAGTGGGACAGTTTAATAGAATATAATTCTGAATATATTCACCTTATTGAAGATCAAGCTGATCAGATAAATCATTTTCTCAAATATATGTTAAAGTACAAAATATATAGTGGAGAGATTTCCATAGCGGGTGAAGAAGATATAGAAACAGAATATCTTCGCCATTTTCAAGAGGTTAGTTTTAAAAAACGGTTAATGAATAATTTGCATACACAGATTAAGTATCAAAGAGAGATGGAAGTTTATTCAAAAGCAAATAATGTGCCAAAGGAAAAGCTTATTTTTCAGATATTTTATCATGGGTCAGTCCGAATTGAAGCGCGTTGGAATCAAAATAATCAATCCACATCAGGGCGGATAGCTGTTAGTGGCAAAAAGAAGGAAGTCCAATTTAACTGGTTAGAGAATGAAAAGATAAAGCAATATAGCAGCAAGGTAAAACTGAACCTTTTTTCAAAATTGAATTTACAATCAATGTTGACTTATGAGATTACAAAAAGTGAAAACCAATCCAATTTAGGATTGGTTGTGAATGGTGTTTATAAAATGAATGAAAATATAAAGTTTAATTTTTTTGGTGAGATTCCTCTGAATGGGGATATCGAAAATACGAAAGAATGTAATGGAAAAATTGAAATAATAATTTCTCTATGATGTCATAAAATTAAAAGCTTGTTCATACACTTTGAGAGTGTGAAATCAAATTTTGAAAGGGGTTGTATTCTCGCTATGAGAAAAAGCTTAATCATGGTAATGGTTCTGATGCTTATTGTGAGTGTTGGAGCTGTAGGAATTGCGGCAACAAAAAGTGTTAAAGTTATGGTAGAAGTGGTAGATCTAACAGACGCTATTATGAAGGAAATTAAAGGTGTAGCTGTGAGTGTGAATTTTACTTTTCCAGAAATCAATTCGATTGCATTAACCATTGAAGAAAAGAATATACCTCAACTTCAGGCAGTCTCTGGAGTTCTTGGAGTATATCGTGATGAAGTTGTAAGTGTAGAAGAAGGAGAAAAAACTTGGGATTTAGATATTATTGATGTGGAGGTTGTGCACAACAATACATATACTGATGTTGATGGAACTGGAGTATATGTAGCTGTTTTAGATACTGGGCTTCTTCCTAACTGGAGGGATTATTTTCCAGAAGAGAAAGTTGCAACTGAATATGGAGTAGGCTTCTTAAATCCTCAAGGAAATCCTAATCCAGGTGCATGGACAGGGACTCATGCTCATGGAACTCATGTAAGTAGTACAGTTATCGGTTATTATCTTTATGATTTGCCGATTGATGGAGTGGCTCCAGGTGCAAAAATTATTCCAGTAAAAGTATTAAATAATAATGGTACTGGTTATGATTCTGGGGTTACTGCTGGAATCATATATGTTGCGAATCTTCGCGCTAGTGGTAAAATCATTGAACCAATTGTAATTAATATGAGTCTTGGAAGTAGCGAACCAAGTGGCCCTGAGTTAAAAGCTATACAATATGCAATTGAGCAAGGTGTTATTGTAGTAACTTCTGCTGGAAATGAAGGAGAAGCAGGTATGGGATATCCTGGTGGCTATGATGAGGTTATCTCAGTAGGAGCAGTTGGTTGGACAGAAATGTGGCTAAATGGATGGAGAGCTGATGTGCCTGAAGGTGATATTAGAGATCAGGTATATGTAGCAGATTTCAGTAGTCGTGAATTACCAGGTCAATATTTGGATGTTTTGGCTCCTGGGGACTGGATTGTTGGTCCATATACAATTAACGGAGCAGCACATCCGCCACAATGGGCTGAGCAGGATCAAATGGGTCAATATTATTATTTAAGTGGCACAAGTATGGCCTCTCCTCATGTAGCTGGAGTAGCAGCATTGATGTTAGAAAAGAATCCATATTTAACTCAAATAGATATTGAAGACATCTTAAAGGAAACAGCTTTATATATTGCTCCAAATAGTGGAATATTTGTACCAGACCCATGGGGTGGAGATACTTACTTCTGGGGAAGTGATGCAACAGGTTCTGGTTTAATTCAGGTTGATGAAGCTGTAGAAGCAGCTGTTGGTTATTAATTGCAAATTATAATAAATAATTAGTTTAAAGCCATAGTGAGGTGAAACCACTATGGCTTATTTTGTTTATAGGTTTAGAATTGGTTAAGGTGAAGTTTATCATTTCTATTTACAGTATTAGGGTATTTAAAATATTTTATCAAATATGTATAGTAAAGAGCTTGAAGTAGAACATGTCGGAATAGTTCTTGATTTTCATGTATTTTAAAAGCAAAAAACCTATGTTTTATAACATAGGTTTTTTGCTTTTAAAATTTTGTAACATAAATTTTTGCTTTTAAAATACGTGTTTTGTAACATGTCCTTATGGCGGTCGATAGTTCGACCCCCTCTGTCACTCCTTTTAAGGATTAATCCTTATTATATAGTATGCTTAAATAATAAATAATATTCACTCAGGTAAATTTTATTTATTTGGTACCTTTGGTTGTGGGTCATCTATGTCATCTATCCATATTCTTGTTTGTTTTGTAATGGGAATTTTTTGAAAACCCCAGTTCCTAAAATCCTTTGAATCTGTAGCAGTGTATATTTTATTCTTTAAAGCTGTAAAAATTTTGTTTTTAGTACCATAGTTAATACTGGTTGGATTTGCCTCAAATTTGCCTCTACGAACTCTACTTAAGGGATTGCAGATAACATCGGCAATTTGCAGACCATATTTATATTTAGGGTCATTTTTTTCAGCCATTATGAATCCTTTTATCTTACCTTTAAGTGTTTGGTCGATATTTAAAAGGTTTGTTCCATTATTAAAAATATCGAAAAAAGTTTTTTGAACGATTAAATTTTGATTATCATCTCTACCCTCTACTACGATTCTTGCTGATTTTGCATTATTTTTATATATAAAAGAGTAATAATTTTGTAATATATGAGTGAAAGCAATAGCGTAAGGATCTTTGGATGGTTTATAATAGTGTAGAAGTTTTTCTTTGTCAATTGTGATAGATATTATTGTGAAATCCAGGCTAGTTAAAAAATTAGGTAAGTTATCATAAAATTTTTGTCGTTGATCATCAGATAATGAGGAAAAGTGATCCTTTTTTCTATGTATAGCCTCAAGATGAAGTAATATTTCTGAATTTTCAAAACATTGCGTTTTAAAATCGTCTAGCTTATCTTTTAGTGGGCAGGATGGTTCATTATTAGCTACTACTGCATACTTTAACTCAAAAATAACCCCACATAAAGTAAATGGCTGGTTATTAGTAACAACAGAACTTCCAGTTTCATCTATAAACATAATATACTTTTTATTTTTGCCCATATAAATTCATCCTTCCCTAATAACAAAAATTTATGTAGTTATTATATCATAATCTGTTTAAACTGTTAAGTAAAAAAAGTTAAAATTATCAATAAATTTTTATAAAATCACTGAACCCAACCTTCCATCAACAGTAAATATAAAGAAAAAAGTTAAAACATAGGAAATAATAAAGGAAATCTGGAAACGAGGACGAATAACTAAATATATAAGGTTTGTTTTGAGAATAAAAGAATATAAAGTATTACCTAAAGAAAAGCCTTGAAATTCTGTAGAATTTACGTTAAAATAAAAACGAACATTTCTTTAATAATATTACTAAATGTTCACTTATATAAATCTAGCAATATGGGCTAGATGTTTCTACCAAACTACCGTAAATAGTTAGTCTATAAGTGTTCGATAGAAAAAAGAAAGACTATTATAGTAAGGAGTGATTAGTTTGCGGTATGATGTGATAATTGTAGGAGCTGGCCCGGCAGGAATTTTTACGGCATTAGAGTTGATTAGGCAAAAATCTGATAAAAACATTCTAGTAATTGAAAAAGGAAGAGCTATAGATAAAAGACATTGCCCCAAAGAAGAGACAAAAGAATGTGTTCATTGTAAACCATATTGCCATATTACAACAGGTTTTTCTGGAGCAGGTGCTTTTTCAGATGGTAAATTATCTTTAAGCTATGAAGTAGGGGGAGATTTACCAAAATTAATTGGGAGTGATAAGGCGCAAGAGTATATTAATTATACTGATAAGATTTATCTTGAGTTTGGTGCAGATTTAAAAGTAGAGGGATTAGAAAATAGTGAAGCAAAGAAAGAAATCAGAAGAAAAGCAATAGAAGCAGGTCTTAAATTGGTTGATTGTCCGATTAGACATTTAGGAACAGAAAAAGCTCAGGAGATATATTTAAAAGTTCAAAATTACCTTATAGATTCTGGAATAAAGATTAGATTTAATACTGTGGTTCAAGATCTAGTTATAGAAGAAGGAGTAGCAAAGGGAGTAAAAATAGCTGATTCCAAATCCAAAAGCAATGAAGAAATATTATTTGGTGATAAAATAATTGTGGCTGCAGGTAGAAAAGGAGCAGACTGGCTTAAAGAAATGTGTTTAGTGCATGACATCAATCATTGTGCTGGTACTGTAGATATTGGTGTACGTGTTGAAGTTAGAAATGAAATTATGGAAAAGGTTAATAATGTACTTTATGAATCAAAACTTATAGGATATCCAGCTCCTTTTAGAAATAAAGTAAGGACTTTTTGCCAAAATCCTGGTGGTTTTGTTAGTCAGGAGAATTATGATAATGATTTAGCCATAGTTAATGGACATTCTTATAAAGATAAAAAATCAGAGAACACTAATTTGGCTATTTTAAGCTCTCATAATTTTTCAGAACCATTTAATCAACCTATCCAATATGGAAAGAAAGTAACCGAACTTGTTAATATGCTAGGGAACGGTAAAATCCTTGTACAAAGATATGGTGATATTTTAAACGGTAAAAGAACCTGGCAAGATGAATTAGATCAGTCTAATGTAAAACCTACATTACCTGATGCAATAGCTGGAGATATAACATCTGCTATTCCCTATAGACCTATGATGAATATTTTAAACTTTATTGAAGCTATGAATACTGTTGTACCGGGTTTTGCTAGTAGAGAAACCTTGTTATACGGTCCAGAGATAAAGTTTTATAGTAATAAAATAAATGTAAATGAGAATTTTGATACTAATATTAAAGGGCTATATTGTTTAGGTGATTCTAGTGGTTGGACAAGAGGTTTGATGATGGCATCTGTTATGGGAGTATTGATGGGGCAAAAAATTGAAGAAAAGTAGTAATTTAATAAATAAAAATTTTGATAAAAAGAGAGACAAATTCATCTTGTCTCTCTTTTCTAATGTTCCTAAACTTCTTCCCGCACAATTAAAGCTTCACGATCTGGCCCAACGGAAATATATTTAATAGGAACTCCACAAAGTTTTTCAATTCTCTAAATCCGCTTAATACATCTAAACAACTAACAGTCATAACTGTTGCGCCTTGGAGTTTACAACCATATCTAGTAGCAACAGCATCAAAATGACCAATTCTACGTGGTCGTCCAGTTTTTGCGCCAAATTCTTTTCCTTTTGTTCTGATTTCATCTGCAAGTGGGGTCATAATTTCAGAAACAAAAGCTCCTTTACCAACACAGGTTGAATATGCTTTGGTTATGCCAATAACTTTTCCTATAGATTGAGGCATTACAGGAATTGATGCACAGGCATAACCTGCTAAAGTGGAAGAGGAAGTTGTATACGGATAAATACCATGGGTAATATCTCTTAATGCTCCTAGTTGAGCTTCTACTAAGATGTTTTTATTTTTTTCTTGCATCGTAGTTATTATCGGTTGAATAGTTGCAATATAAGGTTTGATTTTTTTTCCAAAATGCATTAACCATTCATATGTTTTATTAAAATCAATGGGTTCTTCACCATAGATACCTTGAATACGCAGATTATTATACTCAATTAAACTAGCAAGATGTTCTTTCAAATAATCTGGGTAAAGTAGTTCTCCAACCTGAATACCCTTCTTTAAATATTTATCGCCATATACTGGTGCAATTCCACTCATCGTTGAACCATATTTTTTTTCTTTTAATCTTTCATCTTCTAATCTGTCTAAAAGAGGATGGAACGGTAGGATTAAAATTGCTCTATCTGAGATAAGGATAGCTTATATCTAGAAAAAGTATATTTAATATGTGGACTGATAGTTGTACAATAGAATTGACCTATTTAGTCAATAAATTTGATGGTTTAAGGTTAATATATATAATCCAAGCATCCAGAAGGAGTGAGGTTATGTACTCAAAGTTTGCTGAGAATGGTTATAATAAAGCTTCAACTAATAAAATTGATATAGGTGAAAAGGATATTTTGAAACGTCTAAGGGATGTTACTATAGTCAAATTCGAAATAATGACTAAATATCCTCACTTGTTTAATTTTTTTAATTCTATTTACCTAGATGATTCTAAAGAAATAGCAAAAGATATCCTCAATAAAAGCGAAGAGAAGAGAAGAGAAGAGATCTGGTGCTTTTACAAAGTTTTTTGAAGGGGTTGATTATTCTTACTTTAAAGATGGTGCTGATATTCAAAGAATATTAAGTATTATTAAGTGGACATTAGAAAAAATTGGTGAGGAGTATCTAAAAAAACTAAAACATTCTGATATAAAAGAAATTGATTTTGATGAAGTTTTAAAAGAAGTTGAAAATTATATTTGCATTTTTAGAGATTGTTTTTATAAGTAGAGGGAGAAGAAGAGGGTCTATTTTGGAAACTCTTCTTTTTATGTGAGGGGGGTTTATATGTCGGTTAACCTTGAATGGTACAAAGTATTTTATCATGCAGCTAAGATGAGGAGTTTTTCAAAAGCTGCTGAAGAACTATTTATCTCACAACCTGCAGTTAGTCAAGTTATTAAGCAATTGGAAGAAGAGTTGGATTGTCAATTATTTTTGAGAATCCCCAGAGGTGTTAAATTGACCAGAGAGGGAGAGTTATTATTTAAGTATGTAGAGCAAGCATATAATCTAATTAGGACGGCTGAGAAGAAAATTTGTGATATTAATAACCTAGTAAGTGGTGAAATAAAAATAGGGGCCAGCGATACTCTTAGTAAGTATTATTTACTCCCATATCTCGAAGAATTTCATCAAAGTTATCCAGAAGTAAAGATACAGGTTACGAATCGTACAACTCCAGAAACAATCAAACTCTTAAGAACTGGTAATGTAGATTTAGGAATTGTGAATCTTCCTTTAGAGGATGATCATTTAATTATCAAAAAAGGTATAACAATTCAGGATTGTTTTGTTGCTGACAAAAAATATAAAAAGTTAGCAGAATCAGAAATATTAATTCGTGATCTAATCAATTACCCAATTCTATTATTGGAACAGGGTACAAATACCAGAAAATTTATCGATACATATGCTGCAAAGCATGGACTGATCCTTACTCCAGAGATCGAACTGGGGAGTATTGATGTTTTAGTTCAGTTTGCAAAAATAGGTTTAGGTATCTCCTATGTAGTTAAAAATTTTGTAAAAGAAGAATTAGAAAGCAATCATTTATATGAAATTAAGCTAAAAGAGCAAATTCCTGAACGTTCAATAGGAATTATAACTTATAAGGATATACCATTATCAAAAGCGGCAGAAAAATTTATTAGTCTTTTTGAATTAGAAAATTAAAAATAATGATATAAATGATTCGCCCACAAAAAGTATTTTAGTTGCACTCACATACCATGTATAGTATCGAAACCGCCTAATTCGGTACTATATATGGTATGTGAGCTCTTGTGGGACTACTTTTTGTGGGCGAATCATTATATGGGTTAATCTCGATTACTTGAATACCTTCTAGACTTGCTTTATGCTTGACAAACTCTTTAAGTTGATAGTAAGCCCAAGAAATTTTCTCATAGTTTGAAAGTTTGGCTTTATCAACAGTTACATTCTTTCTGATATGTTTCAAGTCTTCTAAGATAATTAGGGATTTATGTATCTTAGCAACTTCAATGATATAAAAAGATTTATCAATAACTAACCTGACTGGTACGTTACTTTGAAACTGTGAAATAGCATTTACTTTGACGATTTCAATAGCCTTTCGGTTACATTCTATAGCAACCTGAGAAGGCAGATCAAAGTTAATTCTCAACACCCTGTACACTTGTTTGTGGCTTTTGGTATAGGGTATGTCTACAAGTCAAGCGCTTCAATCTGTCACACGTATAGCTGCTGAAATCTTAGATATAGATAAAATAACTGGAACATTAGAAGTTGGAAAGATGGCTGATGTTATTATTGTTCAAGATGATCCACTTAAAGATATTACTGTATTGCAAGAGAAACCACACTTAGTTATTAAAAAAGGAAAAATTATCGCTAATTAATAAAAAGAGACATAAGTTTTTCTTGTGACTACTGAAAAAAGGCTATATTTTTAATAAGATATAGCCTTTTTTACATTCATAAAATTAATATTTTCGAAATTAGTAGCTTAAAGGCGTAGCCCTCTTCTCACTCCGCCCAGGGATTTGATTGATTTTTTTTTTTTGAAAGTACTTGAAAATTGTGATTAGAGGGTATATAATTGTTCAGTAAAGAACGTTTTCTACAGAACATTATTATTTCACGGAACGAAACTTTTGGCAAAAGATGTAAGGAGGTGAGATAGTTAATGAGTCAAAAATTAAAGAAATCAGAAATTAATTTTTTGGTTGGAATAGCTTCTGCTCTAGGGTTAAGGCAGTTTTCACTGATTCTTGCAATGCCATTACTAGCTGTTTACGGAAATACTCTTCAAGGAAGTGGTGCTATTATGGCAGTAGCATATTCCTGGATAGGTGATGTTATATCCGAAACAAAACGAAATGAGGCAATGAGCATTGTGGGGATTGCTTTTGGTTTAGCTGGAACAGTTGGATTTATCGGAGCTACACTTTTAAATAAGGTATTTTCAGTTTCTCAGATATTTTTGTTTTGTGCTATATTTACGATTTTTTGTTTATTATTCTTTAGTAAGTGTTTTCATTATAGTTCCACAACTAGTAGATAAAACTATTGGTATTAGTGAAATGTGGAAATTTTTTATACCAGGAACATTATTAGGAATAATTGCGATGAGAATTTCTGCAAAATTTGCTGACAAAGGATATGAAAAAAGCATAATAAATGTTGCATTCTTTGTTATCATTACTTCAATAAGTTGCCTTTTTGTAGAAAGTATATACTTTATAGCAGTTGGTTTGATATTATATTTTATAGGTTATATGTGTTTAGTATCATTATTTCCTGCAACTGTAACGAAACTTGCACCAAAAAATGCTATGGGTGCTGTAACAGGTATTTTTTGGGGTGTAAGTAAAAATATAGCCGTTGGTGTACTATTAACTCTTTGCGTTATCACAATGTTTATAGTGACTACTGTTCAAAGATATTCCCTTGAAATTAATGCCCTTGAATTTAATGAGGAATAATATGTTTATTTTAATATATGATGAAATCACGCAAAAAGGAGTTATTGAGATGTTATCAGATAACAATCGGATAAATCGTGAAAAGAAAACTATAGAAAATATGATTAAACTTTATTGTAAAAAAAATCATAAATCGAATAAGTATTTATGTAAAGAATATGCTGAACTATTAAATTATTCAAATAAGCGTCTTGATAGTTGTAGGTTTGGAGAGAATAAGCCTACTTGTGGAAAATGTAAGATACATTGTTATAAAAAGGAGATGCGAGATAGGATGAAAAGTGTTATGAGGTATGCGGGCCCAAAAATGTTAATTAGCCATCCGATAGTTGCAATACAACATTATATTGATGGGTTTAGAAAATGAGGATATCTTAGTAATTCTTTAAATTAGCAGTTCAATAACCAGTATATTTATGAGCAGTATTTATAGATTATTATAAGTATTAGATATGTATAACAAGGAGGAATTATTAAAATGTTAGTTTTTTCAATTATATCAATGTTTTTAGCTTTAACTTTTTATACATTGGGAGTATGGGGAGAACGTTTAAAGGGTATTGTTACCAAAAAACATGTGATCTTTTTTTGGATAGGTTTTACCTTTGATACTATAGGCACAACAATTATGACACAGATGACTGAAAAACAGCAAATCCTTCAATTTAACCTTCATTCGATTACAGGAGCCCTAGCAATAATTTTGATGGCTGTACATGCGATTTGGGCAACTTATGTTATCTGGAAGAAAGATGAAAACAAGATGAAGAATTTTCATCGTTTTAGTTTATTTGTATGGTTGTTATGGCTTATTCCATTTGTTACCGGAATGATTCTCAATATGGGATGATAGGTTATATATATGTTCTGTGGGTAACGATTTCTATAAGTTAATACTATCTTGTGAGAAAATGTTAGACTGAAAGAGGTAAGTTTTATAATTGATGAGTATGGAGATTATAAAGATTATGAAAGTTAATTCAAGCTGCTGATAATTATGTCAGCAGCTTTTCGTATATTTCTTGTCTCTCTTTTTATTAATTTTCTTTTAAAGGAAATCAGTTAGTAATCAGAGAATGTTCAATCTTAAGAGGTGATTATTTTGATTCAAAACTTACGCATCTTAAAAAAATGCAAACTCTTTAGCAATATGACAGAGGAAGAGATTTTTGCATCTTTGGAAAAAATCAATTCTAGTATCCAGTTGTTTAGTTCTGAAGAGATGATTGCATTAGAGGATAATCGATGTGCAAATTTAGGAATTATACTAAAAGGAACTGTTGAAGTAAAAAAGAATTATGCTTCTGGAAAGGCAGTGGTTATGGCTCGCTTAAAAGAAGGTGATACTTTTGGAGAAGTATTAATCTTTGGAACAATTAACCATTATCCAGCTAGTATTTTTGCTATAGATCAGACTAAGATTATGTTTATACCA
Source organism: Halanaerobiales bacterium (assembly GCA_023128035.1). The sequence continues at coordinate 27,810 of JAGMES010000044.1, forward strand.
CAAAAAGATATTCTTACTCTTTGTCATGAGAATACAACTTTCATGGAAAATTTCATGCGAATGCTTTCAAATAAAACCATTATTCTAAATAATAAAATTCAATTACTTACGTTTGGTAACATACGTCAAAAGATTTGTTTTTATTTGTTGGAACAGTATAAAATTAAAAAGGACACTAAAATTGAACTAACTATTTCTAAGAAAAACTTAGCAGAAGAAATGGGGATTCAACGACCATCTTTATCAAGAGAATTGATTAAGATGAGAACTGAGGGATTGATTGATTTTCATAAGAATATTATTGAATTGAAGGATTTGTGTGAGATTGAGAAAACGATAATTTAGCAACTTTCTGAGTTGAGTGCAAGGGTGCGTTTAATGGCATATCATATATTGAAAAAAGTTCCTTATAAAAGTCAGCTCTGCATAGCTTTGTATTTTAAAGAAAGCTTAGTTTAGTACTAATACTTTTTTTAATATATGATATGCCATTAAACGAAACTTTGCAAACTGCGAAAGTTGTATAATTACTTAAATATAAAAGGCCAGAAATAATGATAAGAAATTTTTCTTATGATATAGCCATTACGGGGCAACTCTCTTTAGCCTTTTCAATTTGTTCCTGACAACTATCTACATCAATCTCTAGTATGATAACAGCTTTTTTATTATCAATCTTGAAAATGTCAGGACATATTTTTACACAGATTCCACACCCTACACAGACTTCTGGTTGAATCATAGGTGAATTGCTAGGGCGATTTTCGGCAAGTGGGAGATCATCTTTTTGAATAACTTTCTCCATAATATATGCCATAATATAGATCGCGACGATTGTAAAGATCCAACGAATCACCATGTATTTGAAACCCATAAATTTAACTTCATTGATCAGCATAGGAACTTTTACAACGGCCCATGCGCTCAAAATAATTACAATATTCCCGATACTCGCGCCTTTATTAAAAAGCATTTGGCAAACCGGGAAGGCGGCATAAATTGGCCCGGCAGATAGAGAACCTATGGCTAATGAAACAAGTTTTCCTTTTAGACCAGAACTGCTTCCGAAATGTTTGGCAATAATTCTAGTTGGCACCCATGTTTGAATAATAGCTGTTAAAACAAATACGGCGGGCAATATCTGAAGCATTTCTTTAAAATAATATGTGCTTTTACTTAAAGCTTTCAATCCCAGATCTGCTTTAAAAATAAAAAGAAAAGAGTATCCTAAAAGACTTAGCATTAAAATTTTATTCTTTTTAATAAATGTTTTTATGGTCATTAGAATAATACCCCCAAACACAGAGCTATAAAAATCGCAGATACAAAACTTATGAGATTGCGACGGAGTGCGAATTTTTTACCGAATGTTTTCATTTCAAGCGGAAAGGTTATAAATCCAACCATTGTTAAAGTAGTTAAAAAAGCTGTTAAAGCGATAATATTGGCCCCACTATCTTTGAGAGAACCGACCAGAGGAAAAGCTACAAAGGCTGGTATAATTGTAATAGTTCCGACAATTGCAGCACCTATTGTTGAGCTGATTATTTTCCCTTCACCAAGCAATGAACGAATTACTTCTTCAGGGATCAGAGCTAATATTAAGCCGATTAATAGCAAAACTCCCACAATATCAGAAATCATCCCACCCATCATGCCTTTTGCTTTTTTGATAGATTCTAGTGTTTTTCCACGATCTTTATATAGTGAAAAAACTAACGCTAGGACAGTCACTAGAAGTAAAATAACTGTTGACACAATATACCTCCTCCTTTCATTTCTGTTGATAAAATGAGTATAACAAAAATAGCATTATTCGGCGGTAACAAATGTTACGGATTGGGTTGACACTTCACTATAAATAGTATATCGAAATCCTATGAACAAATACATTTTTTATTCATAGGATTATGATATACTATTTTTTAATGGAGGTAAAATTATGGCAAAAGCATTTAGCGATAATGAGAAAAAAATAATCAAAAATGCGATTATTGAAAAAGGACGAGAGTTGTTTGGCAAATATGGCTTTAAGAAAACAGCTATAGGAGATTTGACAAAGTCTACTGGTATTTCACAGGGTTCATTTTATAGTTTTTTTAATTCAAAGGAAGAGTTATACTTTGAAATTTTGGAAATTGAAGAGCAAGTTATAAGAGAAAAATTATTAAGTGAAATTATAAGAAAGATATTTGAGTGATAAAGAATTTGTGAGTAGAAGGTATCCATCTTATCTGAGATTAATTTCAGGTAAGATGGATTTTTAATTTCTTCAAGAGATAATTATGGCATATATAAATATTTTTTTGGGTTTGACAGACTTATTTACTAAAATAGCTTTAAATTTATAGATGTTTTGTGTATTTTTTTTGATTAATCATCTTTCGTATAATATATTATTAGTAAAAAAGCACGCTGGAACTGCTCTAATGTAAACTTGTAAGTTGGTAATACAATTATCAAAAACCGAACATTTAAATATTTATTAAATATAATGTTAAATAAAGAGTAATTTTCAATCTAATATTTTATAACTATATTATACAATGTAGGGAAATATTAGCAAAAAATAAATTAATTAGGTTTTTGTATTGTAGTATTCTTATTTAGTATAAGTGTAAATGCAAAAATAGCAAAAGATAAAAATCTAGTTTATCTTGAGATAGGCAGTAATGTTGTTTTTAATTTTATTGTTCCAGAGATTCCGGAAGTGTACATTTTACATGATGAGAGAAATATAGAAACTATGGAGGAAAAAGCCCTTGACTTTGTTGAAATGTATAGTATGAATAATCGTGTGCCTGGAATAAG
>JAGMES010000045.1 GCA_023128035.1 Halanaerobiales bacterium
AAGATATCACGTAGGAGGGAAAGTTAGATTTAGGTAAAACTGAAGATGTATGAGCCCCTTGCTATAGGTAAGGGGCTTTTGTGTGTTGGAGGGTGCATTGATTGACATCTTTTCATTGACGATGGTAGAGATTATTGTGGGTGGTGTGTAGGAATTTGCTGGGAAGGCTAATCCTATTGTGTCAACTACCATATGCGTGGAATAAGGTACTCGTAGCTATCCAGGGACGGTTCGGCAGAAATAAAAGGTAGGAGTGCATAGCGTGAATGGAGACGTGGAGAGAAATCAAAATGTTGGAGCCCATTGACAAAGCTGTTTCTTGAGTTGAAGCCGAAAGGGTTCTTTTTTTGGAAATAGCTTATGTCGATATATGAAAGTATGTAATGGTATGAAGATGATAACTAATATGTGTAAGTATCATAGCGAATTGTCAGTAGTGTAAAGGTGTAAATTATTTAAATTTTTAATATTGATGATTTAATTTAATTCTGTCCGACAAAACTTGGCCAAATTATCTGAGATACTTATGAATTCTACTTTTGACAGACAGATTATTAAAAAGTAATGAGAAAGTCATAATGAAAAGATTTTAAGATTCAACAGAGACGAGAATGAAATTCATAACATATTAACTTGATTTTTTGGTAATTAAGGTTACTAACGCTTATTTGTAGTTTCCAAAAAAACAATTAACTATTAATAGTATTTTATCTAATTATGTCTATTGAAATAAAAATATTTTTATGGTATTATATATAGTGAAAGGATAAAAACATAAATTTAGTATTAAGAATTAACAGTAGATAAATTATAGCTAAAAGGCTGTCAATTTTTTTTAAATGAAGTTGGATAAAATTTACATAAAATAGTCAAGAAGTTTATTGAACATCTTCTTTAGTCAGTGTCAAAAAATCAAATAACGTTTGTTTGAACAATTAAATTAGCAATTGGAAAGCATGAGTTAATTTTCTATTCTATATTTTAGTACAAAAAAGAAAGATAATCCCTCAAAAACTAACCTCTAACTTTTGAAGTAATTTACCTAATTGAATTTTCTAAAAAACGTTTAATACTTAAATGAAGTTCCTTTTTCTCAAAACAGTTTTTGTGATATAATAGAATTCATAAAAGACACTCCTTCTGGTTAGTGGTTTTTGGTCAATTCTATTCAGAGGAGTGTCTTTGTTATATTTTTTAATAAATTATTGGTATTGTATTTATTTGAAATAGGAGGTATGTTTTATAAAAATAGCGTTTATTAATGCTATTGATCGGCAGACTAAAGATTTGATTCATATGACGAAGATAGTCTAAAGCTTATTCCATATGGCTTAGGTTATATTACTGCTTTTTTACATCAGAATGGTTTTGAAGCTGATATTCATCATTTAATATCAAATCTAACAAAAAATAGTTATAACGTAATTGGAATTCCTTTTAATATGCAGATACTTATAAAAAAATCAATTACGGTACTTTAAAAAATTAGAAAAGTAGTTTCCGATGCTTTAATTGTGGCTGGTGGGCATTTTGCTACTCATGAGAGTGAAGCGATATTAGAGAATGTGGAAGAAGTAGATTTAGTGATTCGTGGTGAGGGTGAAGAAACATTTCTGCGATTAATCCAGGCTTTAGAAAATGGAGAATCATATGAAGATATCCAGGGTATAGTGTTCAGAAAAGATTCAGCAATTATTAACAACGGCAGATCACCAATTATTCAGGATATTGATAAACTACCCTCCCCAAATTATTTATTCAAAGAACAGATATTAAAACTTGGCTATATCCCTATATTTACCAATCGAGGATGTTATGCATCCTGTAATGTCTGTTCAGTTGCAGCTTTTTTCGGAAATCATATAGTGCGTAGAAGGTCCTATATCAAAGTAGTTTTACTGTTGTTAACACTGAATACAAAAATATTGCTATGTTGTATAAAAGAATACCACTTGCAAATAGAAAACTAATTGTTACTAACATAAGTCAGATATTTAGTGCTTTTGATAAGTTGCTAGGATATGAAAAAGAGATTCTGGTGTCAACATTTGAATTTGTATTAACAGATATAACAGATAAAGATAAGATTGAAAAAGGTAAGCTATATCAGCAAACCAATATGGTCTTTGATGGATACGCTAGGCTAATCTCCTCGGATAATGATCTGTTCATTTATATTCGGGACATAATCTGACTTTGTAAAGTAAGAAATAAAAATATTGTAATAATGGAGGGAATTAATATGGATCAAAATAATAACTTAGGAAAAATTCTTGATTATATTCTTAAAAACGAGGAGATTAGTCGAAGGACCCTAAGGTTAGTAGCCAGTGAGAATATCCCTCAAGTCGAGGAGAGATTACCATATATGTTAGATATGTTCGCCCGATATTCTTTTCTGGATGAAAATATTCCCTGGAAATACCCCACTTTTTACTTAAAAGAGATTGAATTAAAATCGCAAGAATTATTAAAGCAGTATTTGAATTGCAAATTTATTAATTTAAAACCTATTTCAGGACTTAATGGAATGCTTTCGACCATTGCTGCATTCAACGACATTGGGGATACAGTAATGTCGTTGAGTCCTTTAGATGGTGGACATGCGGAGACTGCTAGTATTGTGAAGAAACTTGGCTATAAATCTAAGTTTCTTCCATTCAAAAAAGATACATGGCAGATCGACATCGATGCACTTAAAAATAGTGATGATCTAGACAGTATCAACATGGTCTACTTAGATATCTGTATGGCCTCTTTTCCACAACCAGTAGCCCAACTAAGAGAAGTAGTGCCCAAAAAGACTTTAATCGTATACGATGCATCTCATGTCGTCGGTCTAATATTAGGAAAGCAATTCCAACAACCATTAGATGAAGGGGCAGACATATTAATCAGCAATACGCATAAAACTATTCCTGGCCCGCATAAAGGGATATTTGCAACCAACAAAAGACTGTTAAACTGGCAATATAACCAGATGAGTGGACACTTTATCTCTCATCACCATATCGCTGATGTCGCTTGTCTAGGTTTAGTGTTAGAAAAGGGAGTTGAGTTTTTTGAAAAATATGCTTTAACCACCATATCAAACGCCAAATATCTGGCAGAAAAATTATATAATAAAGGTATAAAGGTACAACTGCAACATCTAGGATTTACCCAGTGTCACCAAATATGGATCGAATGTGGGGATCAGGCTGAAGTTAGTAGAATCGTTGATGATCTCAATAGTATAAATATTGTTGTGAATGGGGCACTAATCCCTTCCTTAGATGGAGGTTGGGGTATTCGTCTTGGTCTGCAGGAGGTTTCTAATAGAGAGATTACTCAAAAAGGTCTAGATCTCCTAAGTGAGATCATTTTTCAGGTAATTAATAATAATTTTGACAAAGAAGATCTAGAGGGTAAGAAAAATTATATTTTAGATCACTGTTTTCAAAATAAGATGGATTACACCAAGATCGACAAAATATTAGAAACCTTGATAGAAGAAAAGGATGAAGTTTAAGATGATAACAAAACAAGTTTACATGGAGGATTGGAATAGATTATTTCATAATATTCCCAATGAGATAGAGTATAACACTATTACAGAGTTAATAAAAGGTATTAAAACCCACGATGATCAGGGTTATTCTTTGATTAAAGACAGGATCAATTCAGTGTTAAAGGATATGGGAGATTATGAAGCTGTCTGTCATCCTACGGGAAGTGATGCAATTGAAAAAGCGATTCTCTGGTCCCGTTACGCATTCCAATCCAATTCTTTATTCAAAATGAAAAAGACATACCATGGCTTATCCGTACAGTCGGTAGAGCAGGGTTTAATGGAGTATAAAGATCTAGAATTACAATATTTTGATGTTGATTCTGATGGAGTTGTATTTAATTCTGGAAAAAATCTGCAAAGCGAAACAAATGCGATCGTTCTAATTGAACCACTATATATCTTTAGCCAATTTGGGGAAGATGCTTGTAGGATTATAACCCAGATTAATGATATCTGTAAATCGAGAGGTCATATTCTGATAGTAGATGAGGTTCGCTCAGGAGTATTTAAAACCGGCAGTTTTGTGTTTGCTCAACAGATGAATATAAGGCCTCAAGTCGTCTGCTTTTCTAAGGGTTTAGCCTTGTGCCTGCCTCTGGCGATCGCCTGCTATGATAGAGATGTTTATGACCCAAAACTCTTAAAGACCAAAGTGGATAATCTAAAATCAAACCTTACAATTAATTCTCTCTCTTTAAATAGAGCAATCCATCTTCTGGACTATTTCGAATTATATAAAAGTAGGATTACTGATCAAATTCTCTCATTGAAGAATACTCTGCATAATTCCTTTTCTGTATTAGAAGAATATGAAGTTATAAAAAATATAAACTTGATCGGTACAATTTTGACAATTGAAATGAACAAAGAGATTATTTCCAAAAATAAACTGCGCTATTTTCGGATGCTATTGTTGGATAATAATATAATTATTCGGCATTTTGAAGATAATTATTTATATATTAATTTTCCATTTGATGTGACAGTATGCCATATTGATCAGGTGGTAAGTACCTTTGAGAGTACAATCAAAACTGTATTTGAATAAAGATGTTTATATATTGGAGGAAAGTATATGAAAGAAAAACCACCAAAAGATTTATTCCCTTTGACATCACCCCAAAGAAGAATATGGTATAATGAAAAACTTCACTCAGGAACTTCATTGAATGTAATCGGTGGTACTGCACTAATAAAGGGTTTACTTAATAAACAGATTCTAGAAGAAGCCATAAATCTTTTTATCAAACAACATGATGGGATAAGATTGCATATTGTTGAAATAGATTTAGAGGTAGAACAATATGCCAAGCAATATGAGTATAAAAAGATTGATTATTTTGATTTTAGTAAAGATGAGAACCCGCTGGAACACTACACAGAATGGTTGGAGAGAGAATCTCATACTTCCATTTCATTAGCAGATAGTAATCTGTATTATTTTGCAATCTTTAAAATAACAGATCAAAGTTATGGTTTTATGGTCAAATTACATCATATTATTGCAGATGGCTGGTCCATGCAAGTCCTGGCAACAGATGTGATCGCTAATTATAAGAGACTTCTGGCAGGTGAACCTGTTGAGGAAGAAAAACCATCTTACCTGGAATACATCTCCAAAGAACAAGAATATCTTAAATCCAAGCGTTTTATGAAGAATAAACAATTTTGGCACAATAAACTTGGCAAATTAGATGAACTCCCACTATCTAAAACCTCAGAGAATAGTGCTGGAAATAGATTAGTATATAAGATTGATCATTCTCTGACGAAGAAGATACGGGATTTTGTGGATGACCAGCATATTTCCACTGCAACATTCTTATTATCAATATTTATTTTATATTTTTCCAAATTTAGTCAGTCTAAAGAAGTGATGATGGGTATTCCAGTGCTCAACAGATCTGGTAAGCGAGAAAAAGGGATCTTTGGCATGTTTACAAGCACAGTACCCTTCTATGCCAATATCTGTAGTGAATGGATATTTGAACAATTTATCTCGTACATAAAAGATGAACTATTCTTATGTTATTTGAATTCAAAATATCCTTATGATCGCTTGGTGTCAGAGTTAGAGATAAATGGCACTAAGTATTCAAACTTTTTCAATACAGCATTTAATTATTACAATACGCCATTTAGCGAAACCTTAAATGATAAGCCAGTTGTTTTTGAGGAATTTTATAACGGACATCAGTTCTATTCTTTACAGCTAATCATCAAGGAATGGTCAGATCAAGATCAGATCGAGTTGGATTATGATTATAAGATAAGCGATTATAGGCAAGGTGACATTGATGAGATGTACACCAGATTCTGTTTTCTTATCAGACAGATACTCGATAATCCTGGAGAACGGATAGAAGATGTCAACATCTTGACCAATGAGGAGAAAAATCACTTTATTTATGAGTTTAATAGAACAGATAATACACCTGTCGATAAGCATACTCTGATGGAGATCTTTGATTCGCAAGTTCTCAAAACGCCGACTAACATAGCTGTTTTTCATGAGGATTCAAGTGTTACATATCAGGAATTAAGTGAGCGGATCAATAGTCTGGGAGTTAGATTAATGATCTCAGGAGTGAATAAGGGTGACATAGTAGGTATTTTTACAACCCATTCCATCGAAACAGTAGTGGGAATAATGGCTGTTTTGAAAATCGGTGCTGCTTTCTTACCCTTTGATCACCATCATCCTGTTGAACGAATCAAATATATCATCGATGATGCTAATCTAAAACTGATGTTAACCAACTGTGAACTAGATAGTAGCATTACTGAGAAGATTATGTCCATGGATTTGAATGAAGAAGATCTGGATATGTACCCTACTGAGAGTTTTAAGCCTGTTAGTCTTCAGCCAGATGATTTAGCTTATGTGATCTATACATCCGGTTCTACCGGTAGGGCTAAGGGGGTAATGATTGAATCCAGTTCTATTACAAATTATGTTCTATGGGCAATCACCCAATATGAGATTGAGGAGACTGACTGTTTTGCTTTCTATTCATCTCTTGCATTTGATTTTACTTTGACATCTTTGTTTGTGCCATTGTTAGGGGGCGGTTCTGTTGGAGTATATAGTGAAACCGCAGAATCACATGTATTATACAAGATTATTGATGAAAAGAGAGCCTCAATCATTAAAGTGACTCCTTCTCATCTGGTTTTCTTAAACGAACATGAGTTTGCAGATTCAACAGTAACCAGAATCATCGTTGGAGGGGAGAATTTTCCTGTTGAGTTAACACGAAAAACTGTAAATAAGTTCACCAATAATGTAAAGATTTATAATGAGTATGGTCCAACTGAAGCAACAATTGGGTGTATTATTTACAAATACAACCCTGAGAAAGATAATGGTTTATTTGTTCCCATTGGTTATCCAATCGACCATGTACAAATCTATTTATTGGATAACCAGTTGCAACCTGTAGGTATCAACATGAGGGGTGAATTGTACATATCAGGCATATCTGTCGCAAGAGGATATATTAATAATCCTAAAATGAACCAGGAACGATTTATGGATAATCCTTTTGTTGAAGGCATGAATATGTATAAAACTGGAGATATCGCTAAATTCATAGATTCTAATACAATTGAATTCATTGGAAGAGATGATTCACAGATTAAAATAAGAGGTTATAGAGTTGAGCTTCAAGAGATTGAAGCCTGCCTGTTACGATATCCGATGATTGTTGAAACAGTGGTATTAGTAAATAAAGTAAATGAGACAGAGTATATTTGTGCATATGTGGCCAAAAAAGAGGGATTAGTTCTGACGGAGATAAACAACTATTTAATTGATTATATGCCTAGATATATGTTACCTGATATATATATTGAGTTAGATGCAATTCCTTTAACCAATAATGGAAAGGTTAATTATCAGGAATTACCAATGCCTGAATTGCAAACCAATGCTGCACCAAATAAATATACAAATGATCTAGAAAAAATTCTGGTTGATATTCTGCGTGAAGTTTTGCATCATGACTTTATAAGTCTTGATGACAGTTATTACCACCTTGGTGGAGATTCGATTAAAGCTATAAGTATATCACAAAAATTATACAATCTAGGCTATTCATTAATGATAAAGGATATCCTTTTACATCCCGTGATTAAAGAGATGGCTGCTTATATTACTGATAATACAGAAGTTGATGAGAATCGTTCCCAATTATTAATGGAAGGGGATATTGCGATTACACCGATTGTACATTGGTTCTTTAAACAGAATTTTCTAAATCCAGGGCAGTATAATCAATCAGTGTTGTTATCTCTCTATACAGAGATTGAAGTATCAAAGCTAGAACAGATTTTTGCTAAATTGATTAGGCATCATGATGCTCTTAGGATTAACTACAATGCGCAAAAAAAGACTCTCTATTATAATAACAGCCATTTAGAGCAGCAATTTAAAATAAATATTCATGAGAAAACTGATCAAAGTGAGATCAATTTTGATTTAGAGAATGTTTTATTGATTCGAGTTGACTATTTAGACCTTGGGGCAGCAGTGAAGTATCTTAAAATAACCATACATCATTTGGCTATTGATATAGCATCCTGGGAGATTATCTTAAATGATCTATCGATTCTGTTAAAACAGTATAGAGCAGGCGAAGAATTGCATCTTCCGCCAAAAACAGATTCTTACCAGAAATGGGCCAAAAGGACTGGCTCGAAGTTGGTTATTCCTGATACCTATACAAAAAGAGAAGATCTGTCTGTGGCAGATAACAATAGTGTAGTTAGATCCATTGATCTAATCAGTATTAGAGATCAGATTGAGGAGTTTAGATATCTGTATAATTTGAAGACTGACGAAGTATTTGCTATTATATTTGCCTTAACTTTTACAGAGTTTTTTGAGAGCCATGACTTTTTTTATGAGATTGAAAGTCATGGGAGAGAGTTCGAATCAGATACAATCAATATCGAAAGAACGGTGGGATGGTTTACAGCAATAAATGAACTTCATATTTCGTTAAGGGAGGATGATTTGAGTAAACAGATTATTAGCTTAAAAGAACAATTAAGAAAGGAAGGCCATAAATTTGCTGATATTGAGGGGGATCATGACCTTGTAAAGACCGTACGTTTTAATTATATCGGTTCTGTGAAGATCAAATTTGACGAGTTTTTAGTCAAAGGTTTAAATGAACTGATTTTAGACAATCAGAGTAAAGAGAATAAGATGTCATGTTTTTTTGATGTGAATCTTATTGGTGATGATACCAATTTGGATATTTTGATTAGATATAATAGAAACGAGATTAGTGATGTAGTAGTAAGTGATTTTATTGAAACCTTTGTTTTTAAGATTCAAGAGATAGTAAAAACCAGTGATGCAGTCAGGGGCAAGTATTATTCTCCATCAGATTTTGATGCCATTGAGATCTCTATGGAGGATTTGGAGATGCTCTCCTTGGAGTGATAGCTTATTATAGAAACTGATAAGGGGAGAATGGAAATTGAAAAATGGATATTATTTGTCAACTTATATCTCCATTCATGAAGCAGGTAATATATTTGAATTAGTCAGTTAAAGAACTCACTAGCAGATCGATCATTTGAGATTTACAACTATGATTTTACTAAAGTAAATTTTTTTTTTGATCAGATTGTCGAGGTTGTTGATATGATTACTGAAGATAACTACTTTCATCAAAGAAGATAAATTAAATCTGTTGTTAAGTTATTAATCGCCAAATATGGGCGTGATAGAATTTTCTGGTTTGAGGTAAAATCTAATAAAAAATAAAACTTAGAGGAGGTATTAAAGATGAAGAAAGAAGAAGTGCAAGTAATTATTGAAGGGAAAGTAAGAGAGGTTATTGGTGATCCAAACATTGAATTAACATTAGATCAAAAAATTGATGAACTAGGATTAAATTCTATTGATTTTATCAAGTTTCTGGTTTTTATTGAACAAGAATTTGATATTGAATTTGAAGACGAGGATCTAGAACTGGGTCAATATTCAACCCTGGAAAATGTTATTGATAAAGTTGCAAGTAAAGTCCAATAAATCTAACGAACCCGGTGGGGAGGATTGTATATGTCTGTTGTACTCTTTTTTTCATACCCGCTCTTTGGCCATGTGAATTATGGGTTAAAATTAGCCAAAAAACTCACTGAAGAAGGTGAGGATGTAATCTATTTTTCAGGCAAAAAATACAAAAATTTTATCGAAGATAAAGGTGTCAGTTTTCTAAGCTATAATGACCAGATAGAGGAACAGTTCGGTCAAAAGCCTAAACCGGGTAAGGTCAATTATTTAGAAGAGTTGTGGATGCTTGGAGACCATATTTTAGGAATAACTGACAATTTACTTCAAAATGATTTAGATAAATTAGCAGCTTTAAAACCTGATTATATTATTTATGATGCTCTGGCTATCTGGGGAATGAAGATAGCCAGAGAGTTAAATATACCTGTCATTGCATCTGTAACTTCTTATACTTATAATGACGAGATGATTAAAGTTGATCCAGAGATGTTTATTAGATGTATCTTGAGAATGGAAGATGATATCTTATTCACTAAGAGTTCCAATTTAGAAAAAATACTTAACAAATTTACGGATAGGTTACAGAAGAAATATCCGAATGTTAGAGATTTTAGTATTACTGCTAACTATTATGGGCATGAGGAACTAAATCTGCTGTATACTTCTAGAGACTTTCAATGTCATCAGGAACTCTTAGACCAGGAGACGTATGTTTTTACCGGGCCTCTGATTGATGAATATGATCTGATGCATGATGTGGATTCCTATATTTGTCCAGGCAAGAAATTAATATATGTTGCGATGGGAACAGTTCATAATAACATTAATTTATATAAACAATGTATCGAGGCAGTACAGACTCTTGACGCACAGATTATTATAAGTGTTGGTGAGGGTATTGATATCAAGGAGTTTGGGAACTTGCCTGAAACTATTATAATCGCCAATAATGTGCCACAGATTAAGCTGTTGGATAATGTTGATCTGTTCATTAGCCATGGGGGAGCAAATAGTGCCCGGGAAGCCATGTGTTTTGGAGTGCCGATGTTAGTAATTCCCCAGGCAGGCGATCATTATTTAGTCGCTGAAGATGTAGAAAGGTTAGGAGTCGGAATTTATCTGCGTGATCAGGAAATTTCGGTTTCTGCAATCAGCAGTGCCTGTTTGGAAATTCTGGAAAACAGTGTGTATTATGACCGTTGCCAAAAGATTGCAGATTCAATGAAAAAATTAGGTGGACTTAATAGAGCAGTCAGTGCGATTACTAATTTTAAAAAGCAAAAAGGCATTGGATAGTTTGAAAGGAGCATAATATGGCAAATATCATTTTTTTCAGTTTTCCCTTCTATGGACATATTAATTATGCATTGAAGATCGCTGCTGCGCTCCAGAAAACAGGGCATCAGGTGTACTTTTTAACAACAAACAAGTATAAGAAATTAGTCGAAGATAGAAAAGTGAATTATATTGAGTGTTGTTATGACAGAATGATTGCTGAAGATAAGATAGAGTATAAAGGTGGATTACATGATCTGTATGCATTAGCAGATGCAGTATTAAGGTGTACCAGTATGTATCTGAATGAAGATTTAGAACGAATAAAAGCTTTAAACCCTGATTGTATAGTTTATGATTCTTATGCATATTGGGGAAGGGAAGTTGCCTTAAGATTAGGTGTACCGTATATTTCTTCAGTTACCAATTATGCCTTTAACATGGAGGCGTTTAAGCATGACCCAATATCAATCTTAAAGGATATAGTTCGCGGAGAAGTATCATCACAAAGCGAAGAGGATTATTCGATGATTCTGCGAATGTTGGAACTCTTTTCAAAAAAATTATCTGTAAAATACCTCAAAGGCCGTGATTACCATATTATGGAGACGTTCTGCAGCAGAGGTGTTGCCAATATAGTCTACTCTTATCGTGATATTCACATATTTTCGGATTTTTTTGATAACAGCTATCATTTTCTCGGTCCGATTATTGAACCAGCAGAGGAGGACTGTTCACTGGAGTTTTCCTCTGATTCACCCAATCTATACATTTCTCTGGGTACAATCCTTGATCAAAGGGAAGGTTTTTTTAACCAGTGTATTGATGCTTTTAAAGATAAGCCTTATACAGTGTATCTAAGCATTGGGCAGACTGATATCAGCAAATTGCATAGTATCCCACCCAACTTTGTGGTCAAAAATACTTTGCCACAGATAGCCATCCTCAAACATGCAAGTTTGTTTATCACCCATGGGAGTCCGAACAGTACAAATGAATCTTTGTATTATGGTGTCCCGATGATTATTATACCTCAGGCCACAGATGGATTTATAAATGGAGAAAATCTTGAGAAAATCGGAGTAGGGGTATCTCTTGATTATAGTTTTACTAGCTCTAAAAAACTCAGAGAGATCTCCGACAAGATTCTATCTGACAAACAGATCAACAGTAGAACCTCTGAATTATCGAAGATTTTTAAGAGTCTTGGGGGATGTCAAAAAGCTGTGGATGCGATCTGCGGTTATCTCAAGGAAAAAAGGTGAGGAATAATGAGTTTTGATTTATCAAAAGCAAAAATCTTATCATTTGAAATTGGTGAAGACTGTAATTTGAAAAAAATACATGATAAATGTCCTATCAATAAGAAGCAGTATGATAAGCGTTTCGGCTCCTTAACAACGGAAAAAATCATTCAATCCATCGAAGAGGCTCAAAAACTTGGCTTTGCAGGATATGTAGCTTTTCATCATTATAATGAACCATTATTATATTTAGACAGGATTCTGGAGATAATCAATGCCAAAAAGGATTGTAAATATCTTTTGTGGACAAATGGAACATTATTATCACGAAATGTGGAAGAGAATGATTTTTTAAATGAATTTGATAAAATAATCATTACCTGTTATAACGAAAATAACCGCCCTTTCTTTGAAAAGATAAAAGAACACTACAAAAACGTGTATGTTGGTTCAGGAGCCTTGGATGACCGACTGGAGTGTTATTCGAGTGATTACATTAATGAGATCGCGTGTAAACGGGTGCTTTTTGAAATTCCTATCGATTATTATGGCAGTGTACACCTCTGCACAACAGATTGGAACAACACCCATAAGATTGGAAATATTAATGAGACTTCTTTTGAACAGGTTATTTTAGGTGAGGCGTACCAATCTTTGGTTAGGAATGCCAAAAAAAGACTGTTAGACAGAGATTTCTGCCCAGATATTTGCAAACGATGTAAAGAACCGTATATAACTTTGAAACTATTTGATGATAAAAAGGTATTTTTTAGGGAAAATAAATCATAAGGAGAAGTTAAAATGGAATTTGATTTATCTAAAACTACAATTTTGTCCTTTGAGATCTGTGATGAATGTAATTTAAAGCAGGTGCATGCTAAATGTCCAATTAATCAGTGTGAGTATGATAAACGATTTGGACCGTTAACAGTAGAAAAGATAACTAAATCGATCGATGAAGCACAGGAACTGGGCTTTGAAGGGTATGTAGCATTTCACTATCATAATGAACCTTTGCTGGAATTAGAGAAGGTGCAGCAGGTCATCTCTGCCAAAGGAGATGTTAAATACTTACTATGGACGAATGGGCTACTGCTATCAAGAGATATCAGTGCTAATGATTTTTTAAATGATTTTGATTGTATCGTCATTACTTGTTATGATCAAAATGATATGCCCTTTTTTGAAGAGATCAAATCCATGTATAAAAATGTGAAGATCATCTCCTGGGAATTTGATGACCGTCTGGATGCATATTCACGAGAGTACGTAAATGAAATAGGCTGCAAAAGAGTTTTGTTCGAACTTCCCATTGACTATTATGGTAATGTTCACTTATGTTGTTTTGATTGGAATAACTCATATAAGATAGGTAATATTAATGAAACATCTTTTAAAGAAGTCGTCTTAGGGGATGCATATCAAAATATACATAAACTAGCAAACAATAAGTTATTAAATCGAAATGAATCTCCTGAAATCTGTTTAAATTGTAATACCCCCTGGCTAAGATACACGAAACCTGATATTTTTGATTAAATTTTAAAAGGAGAGTAAAGCAATGCATAATGGTATAAAAGATTTGTTTGAGTTAACCCCGATTCAAAAGGGAATACTTTTTCATTGCTTAAAAGAGCCTGATAGCAATCTGTACATAGAACAGTTCTGTTTTAGAATTGTGGGGGAAGTGAATAGTTCACTATTTGCAAAGGCCTGGAAAGATGTGGTCGCCAACAATGAAGTCTTACATAGTGTAATCAGATGGGACAAGTTGGATAAACCTGTGATGGTGATTGCGGAAAAAACAGATGTTAACATAAATTATTATTTTCTAGAAGATCAAAAGGATCTGACTACTATTTTGTCAGATGATTTAAAGCGTGGCATAAATATCGAAAAAGAATGTTTTCGGGTAACGTTATGTACTTTGGGCGAAGATGAGAGATATATGATTATCACTAGTCATCATATTTTTATTGATGGGTGGAGCAGTGCACTAATCCTGAATGAATTTTTAGATGCATATAATAAAGGAATTGCTAAAAAGAAAACTTCATATAAAGAGTATATCAAATACATTAAACAGGTGGATCATTCAGACTCATTACAGTTTTGGAAAGATCAACTAAGTGGATTTAGAAAATCATCTGTAATCCCTTTTAATTCTACTATGAGTAGTAATGAAAAGCGTCAATATACAGAAATCGTTACACCAGACCTCTACACGAAGATTGAAAAATTCATATACACTCATGAGTTGACCCTCTCCTCATTTTTTTATGTGGCCTGGGGATTGTTATTGAAAAGGTACAATAATGAAACGACCTTCGGGATCACGGTTTCTGGAAGGACGATCCGAGATATAGATATCAGTCAAGTAGTAGGACTTTTTATTAATACAATTCCAATGAGATTAAAAATTAACCCGTCAGAGAGAGTGGAGCAATATATAAAAAGAGTGAGAGATATCCAGGTGGAATGTCAGGAAAATTCTCTGCTTCCTTTACAGACGATCAAATCATGCTGTACAGATTCTTTAGTAGAACTTTTTAATACTGTAATGGTTGTGGAGAATTATTCGTATAATACAGACCTAGATGAGAAAGATGGGATCAATGTTAGATTAGCAGGAGTTTATGAAAACACACATTATGATTTAATTATTCAGGTTAGTGTGAGTGATAGGCTCCAGATCAAATATTTGACGAAAGAGAACGGTTTTGGAGTAGATACTCTGAAAAAGATTTCTAAGCTATATCTATCGGTGATTGAACTAATGCTGGATAGTGAAACTGAATCAATAGCTGATATCTTAAAAGATGAAACTATGAATATAAGTAGTGAAGCACTATCTCCCCTTGTTGTCTGTTCAACATTTGTTAGCTTACCACTCAAATCGTATATAGAGGGTTGGTTGAGGGATTTTTCATGGAATACAGAGGTGCTTTTTACCGATTATAATATGATCTTTCAGGAATTAATAGATGAGAATAGTCTGATCCAGAGTAATACAGGAATCAATCTGTTTATAATCCGTCTTGAGGATTTTATCAGAAATGTTACAGAGCCAAAAGAACAACAGGAAGTATTAAGTCAGACATTAAATCTTCTGATTGAGAATTTTAATAATTATTCTTCTGAAGCAACGACTTTCATATGGTTGCTGAATGAAGAGACCCGCTACACCTTAGATCCTATTGTTAGGCAAAGATTGATAGAAGGGTACACGGAACTGGAAAATTACTTTGATCAATTAGCTTATGTCAAAAAGTTGGATATAAAAGAACTGTGTGATCACTATGATGTGACAGAAAAATATGATTCTTTCCTGGATCAGGAGGCACATATACCATATACAGATGAATACTACGCAGTACTCGGGACCTGTATTGGTAGAAAGTTGCTGGCTTGGAGAAGGCACAAAGTAAAAATGATTGTAGTAGACTGTGATAATACCCTGTGGAAAGGTATTTGTGGAGAAGATGGGTGGGAAGGGGTTCAAATTAATGAGACCTTCCAGAATATCCAGAAATTTTTGAAAGTCAAAAAAGATGAAGGATTTTTGCTCAGCATCTGTAGTAAGAACAATGAAGAGGATGTTTGGAATGTCTTTGAGAAGAATCCAGATATGATTTTGAGTAAAGGAGATTTTGTTTGCCCCAAAATAAACTGGAATGATAAGAGTAATAACCTTCGAGAGATCACACATGAGGTAAATATTGGTTTGTCGAGTCTTGCGTTTGTTGATGATAGTATTTATGAATGTTTGAATGTTATTGAATCCTGCCCAGAAGTGCTGTGTTTCCATCTCCCAGAAAACCAGGAGCAGATCATGCCTTTCTTACATAATATTTGGGCCTTTGATAATTATAGCATCACTCAAGAGGACCGGTTTAGAACAGATATGTATTACAGTGAAACGAAGCGTAAAGAGTTTTTGGAATCACAGCCAAGTGTGAATGATTTTTTGAAAAATCTTCAGATTAAAGTGACACTGTATCCTTTGGACAATGAGGGTATTGAGCGTGCATCTCAATTGAGCTATCGAACCAATCAGTTTACTTTGAACTCTGTCAGGAAGAGTGAACAGAATTTTTTGCATGATTTGAAAGATTCACATGTGCGAATCTGGCTTGTAGAAGTTCAAGATATCTTTGGTAAATATGGAGTGGTCGGGGTCATCTCTGGAAGAGTTGAGAATGAAAGTTTGATCCTGGATGCTTTTTGTTTGAGTTGTCGAGTACTGGGTAAAAATATTGAATATACGATTTTGCAGATGCTTAAAGAATATTGTCTAGAGCATGGATTGACTTATATTAAAGTCAGGTATTCTAAAACGGAAAAGAATGAACCTTTTCATCAATTTCTTTTTAATTCAGGATGGGAGATGAGTGATGGAACGGGGAATCAATCGTGTATTTATAAGGTCTGTGAAGATGGGAATAGTCTGACTGAAAAAATTCAACATATTAATTATGAATTTAGTCTCTCACTGGAAAGAGATTTTGTTGAAATACCTGAACAAGAAGAACAGGTTGCACAGAAGCGAAATAAACCTCTTCCGGCGATTGATGAGACAGGTTGGGGTTGTAATAATGATTATGTGCTGAATGAAGTATATAAAACGAAAGTTTTTGATACTCAAGCAGAAAAATCAGTTTACTTAAAACCATTGATTTACCATCAGATCTCACAATTGGTTCATCTTTATCAAGATAAGGAGTCAGCTTTAACTATTAAAAACTCCCTTCCCGAATCAAAGATAGAAGAAGAACTTTTGAGAATATGGGAAGGGGTCACTGGAAAGCACAATATTGGTGTTGAAGATAATTATTTTACCACCGGCGGAAATTCGGTTCAAGCAACGATGTTGGCCTCTAGAATTCATAAGAGATTCGACGTAAAGCTGTCGGTTGCAGATATTTTAAGATACACAACGATTAAACAGCAGGCAAAATATATTAAACAGAAAAAAGCAGATGCGTACTTTGCGATCAAAAATGCTCCTCAAAGAGAATATTACGATCTGTCGCCTGCCCAAAGAAGAATTTACATCATGCATTATTTTAATAGAGATAGTTTACTGTATAATGTGCCTTTAGCTTTTGAACTGGAGGGCAGATTGGGTCTGAACCGGCTGGAAATGGCAATAAATAAAGTTGTTCAGCGGCATGAGATATTCAGAACGTATTTTGATGTTGTTGATGGAAAGCCAGTTCAGAGAATTTTGGATCAGTTGGAAGTAGAGATCAAGAGATTCTATGCAACTGAAGATGATGTAGAATCAATAGTTAACTCTTTAGTAAAGCCTTTTGATCTAAGTGAAGTGCCTTTATTTAGAACGAGTATTGTAACAGTTGAGGGTCAGAGACATATTCTAGTTTTTGATTATCATCATATCATTATGGATGGGCAGTCAATAGCTATACTTATTGAAGAGATTAATGCATTCTATCAAGGTGAAGAATTAGAAGAGATTGCGTTACAGTATAAAGATTATACTGAGTGGTATAATTCTATTCTTTTAACAGAGTACATGGCAGACCAGAAAGAGTATTGGACCGATAAACTTGCGGGTGAATTACCAGTTTTGAATCTGCCGACAGATTCGCCAAGGCAGAACCATCAAACATTTACCGGTTCAACAGTCACTTTCCAATTTGATTGTCAGCTTTCAGAGATGCTGAAGAAGACTGCTGAGAATCTTAAAGTTACCCAGTATATGTTGCTTTTAGCAGTGTATAATCTGTTTCTTTATAAATATACTGGGCAAAAAGAGATTATTGTTGGAACTCCAGTATCGTGTAGAGAGCATACTGACTTGGAGAAAGTTATTGGAATGTTTGTTAATACACTGGCTATGAGAAACCAGATAGACCCAGAAGAGAAGTTAACAACTTTTGTTGAGCGGGTCAAAGGAAATTCTATAGAAGCGTATGATAACAAAGATTATTTATTTGATACATTGATTGATGACCTGGACCTTCAGAGAGATGCTAGTATGAATCCTTTATTCTCTACAATGTTCGTTTTTCAAGATTTTTATCTTCCTGAGCTATCTTTTGATAGTGAAATTGGTAAGCCTTATTATGTCAAGCATAATGTTGCCAGGTTTGATCTGACATTAGAGATTCAACGGAATTCAGATGAGATGATCGGTAAATTTGAATATAATTCTAATCTGTTTAGGGAGAGTAGTATTGAAAAGATGTCGCAACATTTTTTAACACTGTGTGAACAAGTGATCAAAGATCAGACCTCCAAAGTTTGTGAATACTCTCTGTTGGATGAGCTGGAAACTCAGCGAATCCTGGATTTTTCCTTGGGAGAAAGTGTTTCTTTTGAAGGAAAGACAATTATAGAACTCTTTGAAGAACTAGTGGAAAAAACACCTGATAATTGCTGTATCGTCATGGATACCACTCATGTTACTTACGGAGAACTGAATATCTTAGCTAACGGAATAGCCTGGAGGTTAAGGAATTCTGGAGTGAGACCAAATGATATTGTAGCAATTCTCAGTGAGCCATCTCTCGAAATGGCGATTGGTATTCTTGGAATTTTGAAAGCGGGAGGAGCGTATCTTCCTATTTTGAATACATATCCCGAGGAAAGAATCAAATCCATATGTGCGAATTGCAATATAAGAACCGTTGTGGTTCAAAAAGAAGAAGAGATAGATTATTTAGAGGGTATGGAAGTAATCGATTTAGATCTTCATGGAATGGAAGATGAATCAGATCAGAACCCGGATATTGTGAATGAAGATAATGATTTAGCATATGTGATCTACACTTCTGGCACAACTGGAGAAAGCAAAGGTGTAATGATTGAACATGCTGGACTTTCAAACGCCATTCAGTGGAGAAGACGTGAATATGATCTCAGTTTAAATGATACAGTATTACAATTATTTAGCTTTGCCTTTGATGGGTTTATCACCAGCTTTTTTACCCCGCTCATTTCTGGAACCAAGATTATTCTGCTGAATAGTTCTGATGCAAAAGATGTACTGAAGATGGGGGAGATAATCAATCAGTATAAAGTTACCCAATTTATCAGTGTACCAACAGTCTTTTCGGTCTTCCTGGATTATGTTGAACCAGAAAACTTAAAATCTTTACAGAAGGTGACTCTGGCTGGTGAAGTTGTCACAGATCGTTTAGTCTCAAAGAGTAAGAGGATATTACCCTGGGTGGAGCTGGATAATGAATATGGGCCAACGGAGAATAGTGTACTCTCCTCTTATAAAGCTAACTTAGAAGAAGGCCAGGTTACCGCTGGTAGGCCGATTGCTAACACCAGTTTATATATCCTCGATGAGCAACATAAGTTAGTACCTCAAGGAGTTTATGGAGAGATCTATCTATCTGGTCTAGGTTTAGCGAGAGGTTATGTAAATTATCCAGAACTACCGGCCGAAAAATTTATCCCATCTCCTTTTAACAATACTGAAAGGCTGTATCAGACTGGGGATAGGGCAAAATGGATTGAGGACGGAGAAGTGGTTATCGTTGGACGTATAGATGAGTTAGTTAAAATTAATGGGTATAGGGTAGACTTATTAGAGATTGATGCCTGTGTAAACAGATATTCTGGTATTATTACCAGTAAGACAATTGTAAGTAAGCATAAGGCTTTGACATGTTATTACGAGTCTACGGGCTCTTTAGCGGAGAACGATATTGTTGATTATTTAAAAAAATATCTGCCTGATTATATGATTCCAACTGTATATTATAGAGTTGATCGAATTCCATTGCTAGAGAGCGGCAAGATTGATATCACAAAATTAGACGAAGTAAAGATTATCGAAGGGGAAGAGATGATAGAGTATAGTCAAAGTGAACGGGCTGAAATGATCGAAAAAGATATCAAACAACTTTATGCTGACGTACTCCGTCAGGATAATATTAAATCAGATAGTAATTTCTTTGAACTTGGTGGGAATTCATTAAATGCAGTACTACTTCATAAGAAAATAGAAGAGTTATATCCAGACAGAACCAATATAGCTGATATTTTCTCTTATCCGACTCCGCAAAAGATTGCAAGATTTATTGATGCTCAGGATCAAGAGAATTTGATGCCTGTGTATGGACTTGATTTTATGGAGAACCTCTTATTACCAGGTCAAAAGGAACATCCTAATTTTAGTACTGTTCAGAGTAAAATAGAAGTGACTTTGTTTGAAAGAATGCATAACTATGTATCTCAATTTAATCAGGATATTAATACTTTATTTATTGCCATCTTTATTCTGTTATTAGATCAAGTCACCCATGATGATTTAGTTACAACATATCTTTTTGATAACGAAACACAGAAGATCTCTATTATGCAGATAACTGTGGAAGAAGATATCGAGTTTGATCAATATGTACAAGTAGTATCTGAAAAAATAGAGGAAACTCTAAGAACAGACGAATGTTACGAACTAAGTGATATTAAATTAGAAAAGAATAAGTACAATGATATGGTTCTTATTGGGCTGAAGAATGGTTATTCCAACCTACCATTTGAATTATTTGATCTTGTTTTTTATGAAGTAGATTATAATTTGAGCGAAGCATTTGTTTGCTTGAATTTTAATCAGGACAGATTTGAAACTGCCGTTATGCAGCAATTGCTTACTTCTTATGTAAACTTGTTAAGCACCATTATATGACTCCATATCGAAAGAAGGTATTATCGGCATGAAACTAAAGAATATTAATTTTGACTTAAATTTATCACAAGAACCTGTAAAGCAAAATAATCAAAATGATATTGCGATCATTGGGATGGACTGCAACATAGGCTACACTGATAATATCTGGGACTTATGGAGAAATATAAAGAGTGGAACTGATATGATTGGTACGATCAGTCCTGTAAGAAAACGCGATACAGATGATATTATTTCATGCTTAATAGATTTTTCTGATAAGTACAAATATTTAGAGATGTGCTATTTAAGAGATCTCGATAAATTTGATTATGATTTTTTTGGGATCTCTCCACGAGAAGCAGAACTAATGGATCCCAGCCAAAGATTGCTTTTGCAATCAGCTTATAAGACCTTTGAAGATGCAGGTTTAGGAGCAAAAAATCTTGAGGGAAGTAACACAGGAGTTTTTGTAGGTTATAGCAATAATGAGCTATATTCTTACAAATCCATTATCTATCAGAGTAATCAAACCATGTACAATATGGCTATACCCGGCAATCATTCCGCTGTAATTGCTGGAAGATTAGCTACATATTTTGATCTATGTGGACCGACGTTTGTTTGTGATACTGCATGTTCATCATCTTTAGTTGCATTTCATCTAGCTTGTCAATCGTTACGCAACAAGGAGAGTGAGATGGCATTTGTTGGGGCAGTGAGTTATGCTTTGATTCCAATTCGTAATAAGAATTTTGCTATCGGAATAAAATCATCTAGTTCGAGAACCAGGGCATTTGATAATCTTTCCGATGGTACAGGGGTTGGTGAAGGTGTGGTATCACTTCTGTTAAAGCCATTGGATAAGGCTCTTTTAGATGGGAACCCAATCTATGCTGTGGTCAAAGGAAGTGCTATGAATCATGACGGGAGATCTAGCAGTTTGACATCACCTAATTCGCTGGCCCAGAAAAAAGTTTTACAAGCAGCCTGGAAACAAGCTGATATATCTCCCGAAACTATTGAATATATCGAAGCCCATGGAACTGGAACAAGAATCGGTGATCCCATAGAGATAGAAGCGATTAGAAGAGCTTTTGATGATTATACTGATAAAAAACAGTTCTGTGCGATCAGTTCTGTAAAAAGTAATATAGGCCATTTAGATAGTGCTGCTGGACTTGCAGGGATTATCAAAGCTGTGATGTCATTAAATGAAGGGGTTTTAGCACCTACACTTCATTTTGAATCTCCTAACTCCCAGATTCATTTTATTGATTCACCAGTGTATGTAAATGATAAACTTAAAAAGTGGGATTCATCTTCTAAACGATGCGGGGTTAGCTCTTTTGGCATTAGTGGAACCAATTGCCACGTAATTTTGGAGGAGTTTCAGCATCCAGAGGTAAAGACCAGTCCCCAGTGTCAGCAAAATATAATTACTTTCTCTGCTGAAAGTAGAACTGCATTGCATAGTTTGTTAGAATCTTATATTGAATTTATTGACCTTAAGGGTCAGATGGATATTTTCAAACTATGCTATACTGCCAATTGTGGAAGAACACACTATAAACATAGGATCGCAATGATTGTAGAAAGTATAAAAGATCTAAATGAGAAGATTAAAAAGGTACTGCAAAATCAAACTGGTCTGGAGAATGTCTATTACAGTGATAATCACCAATTTAAAAAAGAGGAGTTGGAGAATCCAAATCAATATAAAGGAGTATTGTCAGGAAGATACAAAGTTGAAAGTAGAGAACAGTTAACAAGTCGTTTGCAGGAACTATGTTCTGCTTATGTTACAGGAACAGATATTCCCTGGTTATTGTGCTACTATCCAGGAGTTTATCGCAAGATTCACATTCCAACATATAACTTTGATAAAAAAAGATGTTGGCTGAAAGAAGTTAGAAGTGTGAACAGAAGAAATTCGGAAGTTATCAACCAGGAATATGCGTACAAAAAGATCTGGGAACGTGTAAATCAGGTAGTAGAAGAATCCGAGATAGTCACAGAAGATCAGCTAATTCTGATATTTAGTGATGAAAGAGGAATATGGAAGAGAATAGAGCATTTTTATCATGCTAAGGGTGCTGAGGTAGTTACTGTTCATCCTAGGATTGGTTACACGTTAGATGATTATGTAGATATTTTAGATAAGCTTAAAATTAAAAGAATTGCGAAAATAATTCACATGGCTTCCATCGAAAATGGAAGAATAACTGATTCAATCGCCAATCTTGAAGGAAGATTGGAAAAAGGCTTGTATAGTCTCTATTATCTGTACCATGCCCTTTTTAAATGTAGAATCGATGTTAAGCAGATTGTAATACTCTCTAATAATGCAGATAAGGTTACGGGACGTGAAGAATATGTAGTGAGTTCTAACAATGCATTATATGCATTTGCCAAGTCAATGCAAGCAGAGCTTAGTACAGTAAAGATCAGATGTATTGATCTCAGTGAAGATCTGTCTGAACAGGCTATAATTAATGAAGTCCTCTCAAAAGATGAATATTTTAAGATCGCTCTCAGAGATGTTGATCAAAGATATGTTGAAGTCATTGCTCATGCAGATATTAAAGGTTATCAGCAGAAACCAATTGTAGATGGAGGGATCTATCTAGTTACTGGCGGCTTGGGAGACATGGGTTTACAGATTTGTCGAGGGATTTCCAAAAAATACAGACTAACATTTTATCTGGTTAATCGGGATGTTGATAAACATCTGACTGAGGAAAAAAGAACAATTATACAAGATATAGAGAAAAATGGCTGTATTGTAAGATATTTATCTGCTGATATTTCTCAAGAGAAGGATGTTATTCAGAATTTGGAGTATATAAGAGTAAACAGTGGAAAAATAAATGGCATCTTACATTGTGCCGGAGTTGAAGGTCAAGGATTAATAGTAAATAAAACAATTGAAGAGATTCAACAAGTGCTGCGGCCCAAAGTACATGGAACATTACTTTTGCATAAGTACACTGAAGAAGATGATCTTGATCTGTTTGTGATCTTCTCTTCATTGGCTGCATTAATTAGTCATCCAGGCCAAAGTGATTATGCGGCTACCAATGCCTTTATGGATTCATATGCAGAAATGATTAGAAAAAGCAATGTTCGTTGTATTGTAATTAATTGGTCTGCATTTTTGGAAACTGGCATGGCTGTTAGAAATAATGTTGACTTTGAAAGTGGAAGCTTATCTCCTCTAAAAACAAGTGAGGTAATAGAATGGTTCTTTAATATATTAGCAGGTACAGAAGATCAAGTAATAATCGCAAAACCGAAAAAAGATGTAACAGATTTAGGTAAGTATGCATTAATGGAATTGTCCGATTCTATAAGGAGAGATGACTATAAACTAGATGTTGCAGTAACCAAAGAAGAATGTGACGAAGAAGATGAAGACTTTTATAACCAGGAGATTTATCAAAATTACACAGATACTCAGAAACAAATTGCTTATTGCTGGTATAAGGTATTAGGGTATTCATGCATAAATCTGAATGATGACTTCTATGAGTTAGGAGGGAATTCATTAACGGCGGTCAATCTAATCGTTAGTATAGAAGAATCCTTTAATATTAAGTTCCCAATTGAAATGGTTCAGCAGATACTAACTGTCAGGGAGATGTCAGAATATATTGATGGGGTGTGCAGTACTGAGCAGAATGAATCTAGGGAACCTGAAGTAATCCATCCAGAGATGCATGTTATTGAGAATATCAACCCTTTTAAAAATTTTGTCTTTAAAAACTGTTTTTATAATGCTTTATTTTCAGTAATGACTAGTTTCGGAATATCGGTAAATAAATTTTTATGCAATTATATCCCAGTCTACCGTGTGAAAGATGACAAACTATTTGTGGAATACCTTACAGAGAGTACGATCTCCGAAGTTTTGGAAGGTTGTGGATTACGCTACAGGATCGACTGTGATGATAATGATATAGTAAAGACGATCAAAAGTGCCATCGAAGAAAAAAGACCCGTTATTGTATCGGTTGATTGTTATTATCTGCCTTTACGCGAAGATACCTATTTGAAACAGCATTTGGAACACAGTATCTTAATTTATGGATTTGATGACTCAAATCAATCTTTCAAGATTATTGAGCAGAAAAATAGTATGAGTCTATCATATCAAAAGCTGACAATTAGTTATCGAGACCTCGAAATTGCATATAAGTCTTATCTATCTTTATATAAGAATGATCAGAGGATTACTTATGCAGACTTTTATTCTGATAACAATTCAGCTCCCCATTCTTTGGAGAACTATCTGCACTTATTTAATAAGTATAAAGAACAAGTTTTTGCTGGTTTGAAGATCTTACAGCAGTATGTTAGTGATATAGTTTTGGATATGAACCTGATTTTAAAAGATGAGACTACTTACAACCGCCTTCTTGAGATGCTAAATGCCATTTTCTCTGCTAAAGCTGTGGAAACAGGTCTAATCAAAGAAGTCTTTCCAGAGGATGACTCGATTAAGGAACTGATAGATCAAGTGCACAAACAATGGTCACAGATTAGAATTAAACTGGTAAAATGCCATCTTTTAAAAAATAAAAAAGACTTTGCAGACTTAAAATTAGACCAATTACTTCAGAGAGCGTGTAATAGCGAAGAAGAATTCTATCAGATCCTGGCAGCACAGTTTAAAGAACATTCAAAGGAGGTTTGATTGTTGTTCTATTATGAGATTATTACAGAAATTGATGGCACATGTGATTACCTTGTAGAGCGGCATAGGATATCTGCAATGGCAGTAGGATTGGTTAAAAATGATGTAATCATCTGGCATAAGGGTTATAGCAATACTTCCCATGACCAATCAATAGATCTATCCAACAAAAAATTTCCTATACAGTCGGTGACCAAAACCTACACCGCTCTGGCTTTTCTATTGGCTGTACAAGATGGCTTGGTCTCATTAGATGAAAGTATAGCTAATTATCTGGCAGGTTTTGCACTCTATTATGATGGGCGAAATCGGATTCAGGAGATCACTTTTAGGCATCTGTTATCGCATCGTTCTGGTCTTCAACATGAGGCTCCAGTTGGGAATAACTATGAATGGGCTGGTACGTCTTTTGAAGAACATATAAAAAGTATTGATCAGACATTATTAAAATTTGTTCCTGGTAAAAGTTATAGTTATTCTAATTTGGGGTATGACTTGGTTGGGTATATCTTGTCTCAGATCTATGGAAAACCTTTTGAGTTGATTATGCAAGAACATGTTTTTGATAAGTTGGGGATGGATTCTAGTTCATTTGACTTGTCTAATCCGATGATGCCATCTTCGGGGATGTGTTCTACTGTGATGGATATGTCTAAGTTTTTAATGATGATTTTGGTAAAAGGAATGTATGAGCAAAAACAGTACCTGTGTGAAGAACTTCTTGAAGAGATGATGAGAATACAATCTCCAATGAAGGATCAAATATCTGGGTATGGCCTGGGGGTCAAGTTATGTTTTGCCGAAGAATGTGGAATCCATATTCATATTGGCAGTGGTTTTGGTTATTATGCATCACAGATGTGGACATATAAATATGATCTGGGTTTTATTCTGTTATGTGATAATCAGAGTGCTTCATTTATAAATGACTTGAATGATAAGGATGCATTTTATAATGTTATCGTAAAGTTGGAAGCAAAAGATAAAAAAGATCAGATCAAAGATCCAAACTCAGCCTATCCAGTTGAGTTGGACAGTTGTAAACGCTATGTTGGAAGTTATTTGATGCATTATAATAGATTGATGTATTGTATGATTGATAATGATTCTTTTCTTGTCTCCTTTGACGAAAAAAGAAGTTGGCAGGTAGCGAGATTTGTTGCATCAGATAAATGTGTGATAGGTGAGCATCTTCTCAATTTTAGAATAGAGAAAGAGACAGTGACGGGTGTAACGCTTATCAACCACTATCAATATGAGTTCTATCCGCGGAATGATTCAATCTATGATGAACCTGGTTCTATTGATGAATCATGCTGTGAACGATATATAGGGAGATATAAAATTAAGCGGAAGAATAAGTTAACAGATGAGCAAAGACTTTATGCAATCTTGAACAGGGTAAAAGAAGAGATGAAACAGATAGAAGTTATGAATGGTTATCTCTATCTAAATGGCAAATACAGATTAATTGAAAATGAGGGTGGGTTATTGATCAAAGTTAATGGTGAAACTATTCAGTTTTTAGATGATGAGGTACGTATAGGTAATGTTCCATATAGTAAAATTGACAAATAAGAATATTTGGAATGGGAGGTAGGCTATGGATTATAATAAAAGGGAAGGAACAACAGTGATAGGATTTATTTTTAAGTTTATGTCTGCACATTGGAAATGGGCTATTTTGAGTATCTTTTTGTCATCTTCATCTGTTATCGTAGCTCTATTACAGACTCATTTGATGAAAAATCTGATCAATAGAACTGTTGCTGGAAACTGGTCTTGGGATACGGCATTGTTTTTTCTGTCACTTGTCTTTGTTTCAGCAGCGGTAGCTGGGTTATCTCATATTGCCATTGGAAAATTAGGTGCGTACTCAGCCCATGATTTAAAATTAATGCTGTCCAATAGATT
The DNA here is from genome assembly GCA_023128035.1 of Halanaerobiales bacterium. Next base: position 27,358 of record JAGMES010000045.1, read on the forward strand.
TATACACACTGATTACAAAAATGTCCAGAGCATCTCTTCAGGTGATGCGGTCTCTACTTTAAATAATGATTGTGCGCGGATTACGTCATTCTTATCTGGTGATGTGATCTCACTACCCACACAGATTTTAACTGCTGTGAGTGCTTTTATATATCTTTTGGTGTTAAATCCTAAATTAGGTTTGATTACTTTTGCCTATACACCAATTGGTATGTTTTTGGCGAATAGAGTAACCAAACGTATGAATAGTCTTTACCCAGTGGCAGCGGATCAGAAGGGGATCGTACTTAATAATGTGGAACAATCCCTATCTTCACTTCAGGTCATTAAATCCTTTGGAATGTACAATCGTTCGATGAAACGACTTAATGCTACCTTTGAGGATCTGTATAAAACAGATCTCAAAATCAAATTTTGGGATACACTTATGCAGCCTGCATGTCTTTCCATAGCTAACACACCAACTCTTGTTTTTAGTATTGTTGGTGGATTACAGGCATTAGATGGGCGTTTGGAATTGGGTACATTCGTTGCAGTTACTAGGCTAATTGGTTATATTGTTCCAACAACAGTTATGCTTCCATTTATGTTAAATAACTTAAATCGCACCAAAGCCTCTATTCAGAGAGTGAATAGAATTCTGGATTTACCTCAGAATGATTCTCAGGTTATTGAAAAGGTGGGAAAAGATCTGGTACCTTCTGTGGTTGTGAAGAATCTATCATTTGGCTATGAACTAGACCGCCCTGTATTGAAAGATACATCTTTTGAACTCAAAAAACCTGGTATTACAGTTGTCGTCGGGAGTAGTGGTAGCGGTAAAACAACTCTTATTTCTCTACTATCTGGTTTATATCGCCCTGACAGTGGGAGTATTCAGATCAATGGATATGATACTTCAAAACTTACCGATATTAATATTGGGTCATTGGTCTCTGTTTTACCTCAGGATATCTATGTTTTTTCTGACAATATTCTAAATAATATTCGTGTTGGAAAGATTGACTCAGATGATAGAGAGGTCATAAAAGTAGCAGAAGTGACCGGGGTAAGTGAATTCATTGAACAGAAGGAGAAGGGTTTTCAAACAATGCTTGGTCAAGGTGGGAATGATTTATCTGGTGGGCAAGCACAGAAGTTGGCTCTTGCGCGAGCATATCTTAAAAATGCTCCAATCTGGATATTAGATGAACCAACCTCTGCCCTTGATGGTGTTTCTGAATCAAAACTACATAACTTACTTTCAGAATTATCTCAAAGGAAAATTGTATTTGTTGCCGCACATCGTCTTTCTACAATTCAACTGGCAGACCAAATCATTTATCTCAAGGATGGTCGGATTGAAGGTTTTGGAACATGGAAAGAACTACAGAAAAACAAAAACTTTATCAATACACTCAATTCTGATGAATTTCCTAATGAAGGTGAGGTATGTGCAGTATGAAAAAATATAAACTGAACGTACTGATTCGTAGCATTAAACTGATGGAGAATAGGAAAGCAATCTATCTTGGTTTTATGTGTTTAGCATTGATTGCAATTGTTATTGGCGGGGTTATTCGCCCGATTATGAATAAAAAAATTATTAATGCAATCGAGTTTAATGATCCATCATTGTTTTACAGTGCCCTTGTTTTGATGCTGGTTTCTACTATATTGTTTTGGGTATTCTTACCCTTATTCTACTATTTTGGTGCGTGGGCCAGCAAACAGGCGATGTTTAAAGTACGTAAGCGACTTAATGAGCATTTAATTAAACTTCCAGTTCGATATCATGACAAACATTCTTCAGGAGAGATTCTTTCACTCTTCTCAAATGACCTGAGATGTTTAGAGGGGATATATGACCATCACATTTACAAAACACTTGAGAATTTTTGTGTAGGTTTTACTGGATTGATTATGCTCTTTGTAATTGATTGGAAACTTGCGTTAGTAGCCTCTTTTCTTGGAGTTTTATCTGTAATTATCGCTAATCGCTTTAACGAACCCTTTAGTAGAATTGGGGAGCAGTTACAGGAGAGTGCAGGGAAGACGACAACTATCTTTTTAGATATCGTCAGAGGGATACGTACAGTCAAATTTTTCAATATGGGTAATCCACTCAATCACAAACTTAAAGAAACGGTTGCTAAGGAAACTGAGTGTAGGGTTGTTTTAGTCAAACGCCAGGCTGGGCTGAATACCATCCTTGGAATTTTAAATGGATTATCTGCTCTTGGAATCATCTTTATCGGTGGATATATGGTTCAAAGGGGTTGGACTGATTGGGGAACTGTCATTACTATCTCTGGATTGCAGTTTGCAACGCAAGATCTGTTCTCTGACTTCCCTGCAAGTTTAGCTAATCTACAAGCTGTTCTGGCAGGTGTTGAAAGAGTTTTAAATGTTATTTCTGAACCAAAAGAAGAGATAGATAGAGATAAATGCAGAATTTGTGCTGAAGAGGAACAGAAAGTCCTTGAGTTAGAGAATGTATCATTTGGTTATCAGGAAAGTGAACCAGTTATTAGTAATCTATCATTGACACTTAAAAAAGGTGAGATTGTGGCACTTACAGGAGCAAGTGGTAGTGGTAAATCCACTCTGGTTAAACTGATTATGGGATTGTATACGCCTACAGAAGGTATAATCATAATATTTGGGGACGAATCTGAGCTTTCGTTAGATATATTGAGAAAAAAGACAGCATATGTTCCCCAGACTGCGCAGTTGTTTGCTGAAACTATTTATGAAAATATTGCGTGTGGTTCTGATGAGACAGGAATGGAAGAGGTGCTTGCTGCTGCGAAAAGTGCTGGAATCCATGATTTTATTCAAAGTCTTCCACAGGGATATCAGACAGTGCTTTCTAATGATGGGATCTCGCTTTCTGGAGGGCAGAGACAGCGGATTGCTATCGCACGGGCTCTGGTAAAAAATGCTGATCTGTTATTGCTAGATGAGATAACATCTTCTCTAGATGGTGAGAATGAGAGTCAAATCATGAAAACGATCACCCAAATATCTAAAAATACGGCTGTTTTACTGATATCCCATCGAGAAACAACTATTAAATATGCTACTACAAATATAGCTTTTTAACGACATTTCAGAAGGCGGTTTTCAGAGAGGAGTCCCCCTCCTCTATAGGTGGGAGTTCAAATCTCCTTCTGAA